>JAFLTA010000037.1:0-10559 GCA_022510685.1 Lachnospiraceae bacterium
AGATATGCGCAGACAGGCGTCTTCCTCTCTTTTGCTTATGCTTGCTATGGGTGTGTTGATGGCAGCGGTAGGTATTATCATCAGTCGATTTGCCCTTGAACATATCTTAGCAACGCCAGACAGCCTGATTCCTATGGCTGATGCCTATTTTAAGATTTATGCGGCAGGACTTATTTTTCAGTTTGGATATAATATTGTGTCTGCAATCCTGCGGGGAATTGGAGACAGCAAGGCGACCTTGTATTTCTTGCTGGTTGCCAGTGTGATTAATGTTATGCTGGATATTATATTTGTTTATAATATGAATATGGGAGTAGTTGGTGCTGCCGTAGCCACAGACATTGCACAAGCCATTTCCTGTACAGTGGGTATCATTTATATGATGAAGAAATATCCTATGTTTCATTGGAAATTAAATGAATTTACCTTTGAATGGATGCTTGCAAAGCAGACTTTAAAAATGGGCTTTCCTATGGCATTGCAGCAGTTTATTGTGTCATTTGGCTTTGTTTTCATTCAAAGAGCTGTCAACAGCTACGGTGAGGCAATGACAGCATCTTTCTCGGTTGCGGGGAAAGTGGAGACATATATGATTTTACCTGCAAATGCATTGATGACAACTCAGGGAACCTATACAGGACAAAATATTGGTGCGGGCAGAGTTGACCGGGTGATAACGGGCGCAAAACAGACCGTATTGATTTCAGAAATCATATCTGTCTGCATTTTGACGATAGTATTTATTTTTGCAAAACCTATAGTGACAGCGTTTGGACTGGGATCGGAAGCTGTAGGTTATTGCGCCGCCCATGTACGTTTTGTGGCAATCGTCCTGCCTTTGTTTGCATCTTATTTCCCGTTATTGGGTTTGTTCCAGGGTGCAAACAATGCCTTATTTTCTACCTTTGTAGCGACCGGTGCGCTGACAGTCCGTGCGGCATCTACTTATCTTTTGCAGGGGATTCCAGGCGTAGGTTATCACATGATTTGGTGGAATACACTTTTTGGATGGGGTCTTGGTTGTGCAATAGCATGGACGCATTTTCTGTATGGAAAGTGGAAACGTATATAGGACATGCCGTATTCCCAATAAAATAATGAGAGATCAGTCCAAAAGCCAAAGTTTACGTGTGAAAATTTTTAGAGGAGTATAGTTGAATCATTGCATAAAAAGAGGAAGGATTTGTAATCATGGGTATGAAATATTTTCTCCTTCATGCAGATAGTTTAGAATTTTAGATAGCATCCAAAAAGGTGGAATGTTTGCACATTTGGAAATGAAGACGAATATGCTATTCTAATCCTTTGTTTAACCGGAGTGAGTTTATGCAGACGGTTATTGTTCGTTATGAGGGCTCCCTAAAAGCTCAAATAGAGTTTCAGTTTCCGGGAGCACAGGTCGTGGAGTTGTTTAACCAATATGCGATAGTAACTATAGCAGATGAAGATTTAGAGGCTTTTTCTGCGCTGCCGGAAGTAGAATATATCGAGCGACCTAAGCGGTTATTTTTTGATGTGGAAGACGGACGACGTGCATCCTGCATCACAGGTGTTCAGGGGACAGTTCGCGAAAGTGCCGGTAATGTACACGGAATGTCTGCCGGGGTGCTACAGAGTGGAGGAGACGGGCTGACCGGAAGAGGGGTTTTGGTTGGCATTATAGATTCTGGTATCACGTACGATCACGCGGATTTTATACGGGATGACGGAACGAGCCGTATTGCTTTTCTATGGGATCAGTCGGCTTCCGGTGACAGTCAGATGGGACGCATTCCCGCCGGTTTTTCCATGGGGGCAGAGTACACAAATGAGGATTTGAACGAGGCATTGGCTTTGCCTGAGCCGGAGCGGAGCAGGCTTGTGCCGGTTACGGACCGTTTTCAGGGACATGGTACGGCAGTTGCCGGTGTGGCGGCTGGAAATGGCAGAGGTTCTGTAGGAAACAGAAACCGTGGTGTTGCCATAGACAGCGACTTAGTTGTGGTGAAACTGGCACAGCGTGACGATGGTTTTCCCAGGACGACTGAGGTTATGGAGGGGTTGGATTATGTACTTCGTAAGGCGATTGAGCTGCAAAAGCCCATCGCCATAAACTTGAGCTTCGGAAACAACTACGGTCCTCATGACGGGCAGTCTCTTTTTGAAAATTATATTACGGAGCTAAATGGAGTCTGGAAAAATATGATAGTCATTGCATCGGGAAATGAGGGCGATGCCAGACATCACACGGAGGTACAATTAGAGCAGGGTGAATTTAGCCGCTCTGTGAATCCTGAAAGAGTAGAGTTTGCCATAGGTAATTTGGAGTCAGCACTGACCGTACAATTATGGAAATCCTATGTAGATCGTTTCCAATTAGAAGTGCAGTCACCTGATGGAAGACGGTATCGCCTGCCGGATGAAGGCGAGGGACAGACTTATTCTCTAAGTACGGGAAGCCTGCGATTGTATCATGGGGTGCCTTCTCCCTACACCATTACACAGGAAATTTATATGGAATGGCAAAGGGGCAGTGCAGGGCAAGTACCTACCGGTGTTTGGAGCATTCTCATTTATCCGGAAAGTATCCGGTACGGTAAATGTAATTTATGGATGTCAGGGGCGGAAGTCAGCGGACGCCAAACAGGATTTTTAAATCCGGTTACGAATACTACACTGACAATTCCGGCAACTGCGGCAAGGACGGTGTCGGTAGGAGCCTATCAAACAAGTACAGACACAATTGCAGCATTTTCAGGACGAGGGTTTACTGCAGACGGCAGGATAGCACCAACCATTGTCGCTCCGGGAGTAGATATTCTTGCGCCTGCCCGGGGCGGTGGATATACGAGACATACGGGAACTTCCATTGCAGCACCCTTTGTCACAGGGGCGGCTGCTCTTTTGATGGAGTGGGGCATCGTGCAGGGGAACGATACGGAACTGTATGGAGAAAAGGGAAAGGCTTATTTGATGCGGGGGGCGCGCTCTCTGGTCGGCATCAGCAGATTTCCGGACACGGCAGCAGGCTGGGGAGCTTTATGTCTGGAGAGGAGTATAGGCTCAAACTATCCATGATCCGGAATCGTTGAAAAAGTATTACAGATAGGATGAGGTTGTTGAAGAAAGAAACAAAAGCCCGGATTTAATCCGGGCTTTTATAATACAGCATACAGTGGCAGTATCCTTCAAATTCCGGGTCAGCAATCTGTTCACGGAATTCTTTACACATGCATTTATTGTCTTCTGTCATTTCCAGACGGCAGGGACAATATCCGTTTTTTTGCTTTAGTCCCTCTTGGATGCGTGCCACTAGCTCTGTGTCTTCATTGTAGCGAACAGCCATATGTAATCACCTCGTTTGTATTTTATGCTAGTAGGAATAAAATGTGCTATCCCAACTTTTATCAGTGTAAGATTATATTGATATAATTGCAAGGGAAAGATGGTTTTTAGGATTTGAATAAATCCTTTCCACCATTCCGGAAATACGAGGATAGCGGGATTTATCAGGTTTGACATACTAGTATGTATTATGGTAGTATGAGGAATAATTTTATAAAAAGAGGATTATTATGGTTATTACAAAATATTCATTGATAGGAGCGATATTACAGTCCTACCCGTCTGCGGAGGGCTGTTTTCTTGAGATGGGAATGCATTGCGTTTCCTGCCATATGTCGCCACGGGAGACGTTGGAACAGGCGTGTCAGGTGCATCAGTGTGATGTGGATGAACTGGTAGAAAAACTGGACAAGCATATTAACGGTGAAGATGCATAGAAAGTCAGACGGAATCGTTGAGGTTTAGAACAGGAAGATAGAACGGACGTAGTTTAGTCAGAAACGGAGAAAAAATATGAAATTTCATACAACAGATGAGCTTAACACTTTTTTGTTTGAGGGTGCTGTTTTGAATGATGTGGAAACTGCAAATGGCAGAGTAAAAATCATTTTGGATAACGTGACGATTTTACCGGAGAATTCCTGTAACCGGGATGTCCGCAAAATGCGAGCAAATGCTTTTTGTATTACTTTTACAGATGGTGGGATAATTCGTTTGGTGGAGGAAGGATACAAAGTGTTTGATGCGGACGGCAATTTGCGACAGACAGTGGAAGACCGGGATATGAGCGAAGAAGAAATACAGGCAGGACTGCGGGAATTGGCAGATTTGGAAGTGTATGAGATATCCAGGGAAGAAGACAGATATATCATGATTGTGGATGGAGAGGATCACTCCTTTCGATTGGAAATCCGTGCAGAGCATGACTATGAGGAATGGAATAAGTTTTTATCTATAGACAGTATGTAAAAGGTTTCGCATAACGACTCCTATCTGAACTCTGTTTAGCAGGCTCATGTTAGTGAAGCCCGGACATAGATGGAATTGGTGTCGTTATAGATTGATTGAAATGACAAAGAAGACAGGAGGACACAGTGGAACAGAACGTGGAAAATCCTTTAGGTACAGAGAAAATCAGTAAGCTGCTGCACCGTTTTGCGTTACCCAGCATTGTTGCTATGTTGGTAGGTTCTCTCTACAATATCGTAGATCAGTTTTTTATCGGCAGGAGTGTAGGGGAGTTAGGAAATGCGGCAACGAATATTTGTTTTCCTCTATCCATTTCCTGCGTTGCCATTGCGCTTTTGTTTGGAATCGGGGGTGCCTCAGCCTTTAATATCTCTATGGGTAAGGGACAAACCTTGCCGGCGGAGAAGAAAAAAGCGGTATATTATATGGGGAATGCCTTGTTTATGATGTTGGCATGCGGTCTTTTTCTTTTGGTTGTGAGCCAGTTATTTTTACAACCCATGTTACTGTTTTTCGGTTCATCTGAAGAAGTGTTAGGATATGCTTCGGTATATACGCGCATTGTCTCTTTGGGATTTCCGTTGTTTATCGTGGCTACGGGGGGAGGTCATTTGCTGCGCGCAGACGGAAGACCAAAACTTACGATGTTGTGTAATATTGTAGGGGCAGTTGTCAATACGGTATTAGATGCTCTATTTGTGTTTGGGTTTCAAATGGGGATGGCAGGTGCTGCACTTGCTACAGTCGTTGGACAGGTCGTTTCCGGAGGAATGGCAATTTTCTTTTTGTGTCATTGTCGGACAGTGACTTTGCAGTGGAAACATATCCGCCCTATATGGGGATTTATACGACGGATTATTGCTTTGGGAGCGGCACCGTGCAGCAATCAGCTCGCCATGATGGTGGTACAGATTGTCATGAATAAGTCTTTAAAATATTACGGTTCACTATCCGCATACGGGGAATCGATACCCGTGGCGTGCGTGGGGATCATTACAAAAGTAAATCAGGTATTTATGTCCTTTATCATTGGAATTTCTCAAGGTTTGCAGCCAATTATCAGTTTTAATTATGGAGCCGGACAATACCACAGGGTAAAGTCTGCGTACAAGAGAGCGCTGACTTACGGTGGCACATTGGCGTTTGCCGCTTTTCTGTTATTTCAATGTTTGCCACATCAGATTATTTCTGTTTTCGGAGAGGGCTCTGACGAATACTTTCGGTTTGCGGAAAAATATTTTCATATATTTTTATTTTTTACATTCTTAAATTTTCTGCAGCCCATTTCCTCAAACTTTTTTACGGCAATCGGAAAGCCGAAACGAGGTATTTTATTGTCCCTGACACGGCAGATTTTCTTTTTACTGCCATTACTTGTGATTTTTCCGATAATTATGGGGATAGAAGGAATTATGTATGCAGGACCGGTAGCAGATTTCATGGCAGCGGGAGCTACTGTGGCGCTGATATATCAGGAACTCCACAGGGAGGAATACAGGACAGCAGGTATAGGATAACGGCACGGATATGAATTCTGTTTCGCTCTGGTCAGGTATTACACTAGCACTGTTATACAGCAACAAAATGAATAGGATATTTTCTTTTTGCATAGCATAGATGTGAGCAAAGCATATGGGAAATGTCCATGAAACAAAAAATTTTGGCAACGGTAATTGGTGGTATTATTATTATTTTTCTGATTTTTCCGCAGGCGGTCAGTGATTCTGCGACGGAAGGACTGCTCATGTGGTTTCAGGTTGTGCTACCGACCCTGTTGCCTTTTTCTATTGTATCTTCTGTAATTATGGGACTGGGGCTTACAGGAGGAATTTCAAGAGTTGTGGCTCCGGTATTATGTCGCTTTTTCGGGATATCAAGACTTGGTTGTTACCCGGTGGTTGTCGGTATGCTGTCCGGATATCCTCTGGGAGCGGCAACGGTGGCAAAACTGTACCAGCAGGGAGATATTGATAAGAGGGAGGCACAGTATATTCTGCACTTTTGCAATAATGCAAGCCCCATGTTTCTGGTGGAATTTATCGGCGTTTCCTGTCTGGGACTGCATAAACCCATAGTGATGTTACTGATTGTTTATCTCGCCGGCTGGCTGGGAGCGTTTTGCGAGCGATTTATATTCAAAATGCAGGGCAAAAAGATTCCATCTGTCCCATCTCACAAAGGAACGGTAAAGAAAGGTACTCCGTCCCCCGGTGTTATTAAGGTTCTGGATGAAAGTATTCTCCACTCCTTTGTAATGCTCACCAAAGTGGGAGGTTATATCATATTATTTTCTATATTGGCAGGAGTCGTCCGGCAGATGTGGACGATGCCGGAAATCTGGAAAGGCAGTCTGGTCAGTATTTTGGAGATTACGACAGGAGCCATCTCTGTGGTAGGTGCGGCACCGGGGCGGTTAGGATATGTTCTTCTCGCAGGTTTTTCCGCATTTGGAGGATTGTCCAGTGTGGCACAGACAGCCAGTGTGTTGTCGGAAACAGATTTATCAGTCGTTCAATATCTGATAGCAAAAATACGGCAAGGATTGTTCGCTATGGGAATTTGCTGGTTAATGGTTTCTATTTTGTAAAAAATATTGTATACTGAAAGGTGATTGTTATTTATGCCGCCGGTGAAGGTGGCATGGGGATTAATATGGAGGAATTCGTATGGAACGTAAAAATGCATGGAAGGATTACACGAAAAAGGAATTAAAGGAGCTGGAGAAGGTAAATAAAGAATACCGCCGTTTCCTCACTGTGGGAAAAACAGAGAGGGAATGCGTGAAGGAGATTTTAAAACAGGCCACGGCAGCCGGATATGAATCGTTAGAGGCAGTCATGGAGTCCGGTCGTAAAATTAAGAAGGGCGATAAAATTTATGCGGTATGTATGAATAAAAGTGTGGCGTTGTTTCACATTGGCGAACAGCCGTTGGAGCAGGGGATGAATATTCTCGGTGCACATATCGATTCTCCGAGACTGGATGTGAAGCAGAATCCATTGTATGAGGACAGTGATTTGGCATATTTGGACACGCACTACTATGGTGGCATTAAGAAATATCAGTGGGTGACTCTGCCGTTAGCCATTCATGGTGTGGTTGTAAAAAAGGACGGAGAGACGATAGATATTTGTATCGGCGAAAATGATAACGACCCGGTATTTTGCGTGACGGATTTGTTGATTCACTTAGCGGGAACACAGTTGGAAAAGAAAGCCGCCAAGGTGATAGAGGGAGAAAAATTGGATTTGCTTATCGGCAGCATTCCCCTGGCAAAGGAGGAAAAGGATGCGGTCAAGGCAAATGTTTTAAAACTGCTAAAAGAGCAGTATGACATTGAGGAAGAAGATTTCATATCTGCAGAGTTGGAGATTGTACCTGCAGGTGCTGCCAGAGAGTTGGGAATTGATAGGAGCATGATCATGTCCTACGGGCAGGATGACAGAGTATGTGCCTATACGTCTCTCGCTGCAATGTTGGAGGTGAAAAGTCTGCAAAAGACAGCATGTTGTCTCCTGGTGGACAAGGAGGAGATTGGAAGTGTAGGTGCTACGGGAATGCAGTCTCATTTCTTTGAAAATGTAGTGGCAGAACTGATTAATTTAACCGGAAAATATTCGGAGCTTAAACTGAAACGGTGTCTGGCAAATTGCCGTATGCTTTCTTCGGATGTGAATGCCGCATATGACCCGTTGTTTGCTGATGCCTTTGAGAAGAAAAATGCATCCTATTGTGGCAGAGGTGTCGTATTTAGTAAGTTTACCGGAAGCCGCGGTAAGTCGGGCTCTAATGATGCCAATGCAGAGTATTTGGCGGAGCTTCGCAAAATTATGGATGACGCAGGGGTAGCATACCAGACTGCCGAGCTGGGAAAGGTGGATATCGGCGGTGGCGGAACCATTGCCTATATTTTGTCCCTGTATGGTATGCAGGTCATTGACAGTGGTGTGGCGGTATTGAATATGCACGCACCATGGGAGATAACCAGTAAAGCAGACGTGTACGAAGCAAAAAAATGTTACGCTGCATTTTTGCTTGCTTAGCATAACGGTACCAATTTGCCCCTGCCTCAAACTTGAAAGTTGTTCAGTAGAAAGATATTTGACAGCAGGAGTAATATGTGTAAGAAATACTGTGGAATGAGGAGTAAAATGAGAAAACAGTGGATTGCGATGATTCTTATTCTTTGCATGATGGTCAATTTATGTGGCTGCCAAAAGAAGAAAGAAAAGAAAAAAGAAAAAGAATTGACACAGGTTACAATGATGTTGGACTGGAGCCCGAATACAAATCATACGGGATTGTATGTCGCACAGGCAAAAGGATATTTTGATGATGTCGGTCTGGAGGTGGAGATTGTTTTGTCTCCGGATGATACCGCCACGGATATGGTTTCGGTAGGAACCGCAGAGTTTGGTATTGATTCACAGGACAACCTGGCAGAGGGGTTTGTAGGAGATGATCCTCTGTCAGTGACCGCTGTTGCAGCGATAATACAGCATAATACGTCAGGGTTGATTTCTACTCTGGATAAGGGGATTCGCACTGTTAAGGATTTGGAAGATCATACATTTGCTACGAAAGACGTTTTGATGGAGCAGACGATTATTCATAAAGCAATGGAAAAAAATGGTGGTGATTTTGGACGTGTCAAGCTGATTTCCAGTTATGTAGATGATATCGTTACCGCATTGCACACAGATATAGAGTGTGTATGGAGTTATTATGGATGGGATGGAGTAAGGTGTGAACAGGAAGGAATGCTGATTAATTTTGTGCCGTTGCGGGAGATGGATGAAACATTTGATTTTTATAGTCCGGTGATTATTGCAAATAATGATTTTTTGACGGAAAGTCCGGATACGGCAGAGGCTTTTTTGAAAGCGGTAAAAAAAGGATATGAATTTGCGGTAAAAAAACCGGAGGATGCAGCGGCTATTCTCTGTGCAGCGGCTCCGAATCTCAACCGGAGGATAGCGTTGCGAAGTCAACAATATCTCAGTGAACAATATATTAATGATGCTGCGCAATTTGGTGTATTTGATGCGGACCGATGGAATCTTTTTTTTAAATGGGTGAATGAAAATAAATTGGTTGATGGTGTGATTCCCGAAAATACGGGATTTACAAACGAGTATATTGTTGAGTAGGGTTAGTGTAATGATCTGCAATTAACTGGACTGTATTATTGTCGAAAAATATCAAAAAAACAGTGTGCAATTTTACAAAAATGTATTATACTAGTAAATAGTACGATTTTAACACGAAGGGGGACGCATAAGGATGAATGAGATTCAGCAATTACTTTCTACACTCACTGACTTAGAGGAGGAAATGAAACATTTTAGTGGGTTGGTGAAAGAAGTAATGTCAAGTATAACCATGCAGGAGTTTGTGCCTGAAAAAGCCAATACAGAGATGATGCAGTGTATCATGGAGTTAAATACTAAGCAAAAAGAGTGTCTCAAGTTGTACAGGCAGGCAAACCTTGGGGATAATCCACCTAAGAAAATACGTATCATGCGTGATCAGCTTGAGAAACGCAAGGGAGAGAATCGAAAGATTGAGTATCTTGAGTCCGTTAAGAAAAGTTTCCTTAGTTTATATACAGAGAACGCTGAAGTAGAGGCAAAATTGCAAGAATTCAAAGAAAAAATCGTCACTATCAAAGTGGACAAATATCCATTGGAAAAATGTTTGGTATATATTCGCCCCTTTGCTGTATTTTTAACCATGATTAAAGCGGATGATCCGGTAAAAGCAATAGAACAGGTACCGGTATTAAATGAGTATTTTGGTTCTGCATTGGTGGCACATATTACCATCAGTAAAGATATTTTTATCGGGGAAGATGCCAGGGAGTTCAACATGGAGGCAGAAGAGGCGTCGGACCTACCTAAGGATTCAACGGTAAAAGGGAAGAATGAGTCGGTACAGAACGTTGAATCCCGGAGGAATCAAGCTGATACCGCAAAAGATAACAAGCAAAATGTAGCTAATACGAATAAAGCACCTGTACAAAGTAAACAAGAGAGTGTACCTGTAGCGCAGCCGCAACCTGCGGCGAAAGCGGCACCGGCACAGCCAGCAGTGCAACCAAAGGCAGAAGCGAAAGCAGAGGAAGTGAAAGCAGCACCGGCACAGCCAGCAGTGCAGCCACAGGCAGAAGCGAAGGCAGAGGGAGTGAAAGCAGCACCGGCACAGCCGGCAGCGCAGCCACAGGCAGAAGCGAAGGCAGAGGAAGTAAAAGCAGCACCGGCACAGCC
>JAFLTA010000037.1:10659-25937 GCA_022510685.1 Lachnospiraceae bacterium
GAGGAAGTAAAAGCAGCACCGGCACAGCCAGCAACGCAGCCACAGGCAGAAGCAAAGACAGAGGAGGCAAAATCCCCGGCTAAGAAGCCCGAAGCGAAGGCGAAAGAGTCTGTGCCAGAGAAAGATGCTCCTGTGGCAAAACCAAAGAAGGTACCCCCGGACAACAAAAAACGTACCAAGCCTAAGCGTCCGAAGAAGGTTGATTTGAAGGCATTGCTGGAGGAGGATGGCTTCCGCGAGGACAAGCTGGACGATCCGGAGTTGAGGCAGATGCAGGAGCAGGACAAGAAAGGCAAGAAAGGGAAAAAAGATTCCAATTTTTCCCTATTGAAGGGACCGGGTTCATTTTAATCAATTATTAAATAGAGAGCATCTGATACTATCAGGTGCTCTTTTCGGCAGAATCGTAGTACAGGAGGGAATGATATGGTAGTAGATTTGGCAGAGAGCCGTAAAAAAATCGACGAAATTGACAAGGAAATCATTCGTCTTTTTGAGGAGCGTATGGAGGTTGCAAACGATGTTGCCATATATAAACGCAGCACAGGGAAAAAGGTGTATGACCCTGTGCGGGAAAGCGAAAAGATAGCGACACTACGAAGTATGGCAAGCAATACATTTAATGAGACGGCAGTGGAGGATTTGTTTCGGCAGATTATGTCTATCAGCCGGAAATATCAATATCAGAAACTGGGTCCTACTGTAAACCATATTCCATTTCGTCAGGTGGAAAAGCTGGATGTAGATGAAAATACAAGGGTCGTGTATTTTGGAGAGAAGGGCGCCTTTACGGAACAGGCGATGATAGAGTATTTCGGAAAAAATATTAACGCTTTTCATAAAACGACGTTTAAGGAAGTGATGGAAACGGTAGCGAATGGTGATGCACTTTTTGGCGTGCTACCTATTGAAAATACATCTACGGGAAGTATTTCAGACATATACGACTTGATGGTAGACTATGACATTACCATCGTGGCAGAACATATTATTAAAGTGAACCAGTCATTACTGGGACTTCCCGGCGCAAAAATAGAAGATTTGAAAACGATATATTCACATCCTCAGGGATTAATGCAGTGTGCCAATTTCCTGTCGGAGCATCCGCAGATTGAGGGTGTGGAATTTGAAAGTACCGCGGCTGCCGCCAAGAAAGTATCTGAGGAAAAAGATGTGACTCAAGGCGCCATTGCCAGCGTTCGTGCAGCGGAGGAATTTGGGCTGGAGGTGCTGCAGGAAACCATCAACCAGCACAGTCAGAACTTTACCCGTTTTATCGTGATATCCAATCAGAAAATTTATTTGCAAAATGCCAATAAAATCAGCCTCTCCTTTGAGATTAAGCATGAGGCTGGTTCTCTGTACAATATGTTGGCAAACTTTTACTACAATGATTTGAATCTGACAAAAATAGAGTCCAGACCCATGCACAAGGGAAATTGGGAATATCGCTTTTTCGTAGATATAGAGGGTAATTTAGAGGATTCCGGTGTGGGAAATGCCATGGCAACGATAGAAGAATATGCCAATAATCTGAAGATTATGGGTAACTTTGCAGACAAACCACAGGAGTAGTAGCGGGTTAGTGTAACGGTGCGAGACTAAACAGGGTTCAGATTAGCGCCATCATGTTACCGCAGGGAAAGGAAACGAGGATAGTGAATGAAAAAGGGACAAATACTGGAGGGAGTCGTGGAGCGCGTTGACTTTCCAAACAAGGGTATAGTGCGTGCGGAAGTGCCACAAGGGGAAGACGGTTTTTCCGTAGGATATGCTGTGGTGAAAGGTGTTTTACCCGGACAGCGGATTTCCTTTTCGGTAAAAAAAGCGCGTAAGAATAAATGTGAAGGTCGTTTGCGTGAGATATTAGAAAGTGGTCCTTTGGAGATGCGTGAAGCCAGGTGTATGCATTTTGGGACATGCGGTGGTTGTAATTATCAAAAAATTCCCTATGAGAAACAGCTGGAACTTAAGAAGTCACAGGTGCTGCGACTGATTGATGAGGTATATCAGGGAGATGGGTATCAATATGATGGAATTTTAGGCGTTTCAGAGAATGGAAGCTTGCGAGAGTGGAGATATCGAAATAAGATGGAATTTTCGTTTGGAGACGCTGTTAAGGACGGCCCACTCACATTGGGATTGCACCGTAAAGGAAGCTTTCACGATATTGTGGATGCGGAAGGGTGTGAAATAGTTCATGAGGATTATTCCAAGGTGCTTGCCTGTGTCAGAGACTATGCAAAAGAGCATCAGTTGTCGTATTACCACAAAAGAGACCATGTGGGATTACTGCGCCATTTGCTGGTGAGGCGTGCGGAGGCGACGGGGGAGATGCTTGTGGCGTTAGTAACTTCATCCCAACAGCAGATAGATTATTCGGAACTGGTAGAGAAGCTTTTGGCACTTGAGTTGGAAGGTGAACTGGTAGGGATTTTGCATATCATAAATGATAGCCTGGGGGACGTGGTACAGAGCGATGAAACCGAGATATTATATGGCAGGGATTGGTTTGAAGATACCGTTTTAGGGCTTAATTTCAAGATATCACCTTTTTCTTTTTTTCAGACGAATACCAAGGGCGCAGAGGTGCTCTATGAGCGTGTCCGACGGTATGTGCTGGGCAGATATGAATATTCTGCAAGTCCTGATAATGGTCAGGGGGCTTTGCGGGGGGAGGAAGTGTCCGGTTTTTGGGACAAGACGGTGTTTGATTTGTATAGCGGTACAGGAACCATTGCCCAGTTGATCGCCCCGGTGGCAAAAAAGGTAATTGGTGTGGAAATCGTTGAGGAGGCAGTGGAGGCTGCGAAAGAAAATGCACGCCGGAATGGTTTGAATAATTGTGAATTTATTGCAGGTGATGTGCTGAAGGTGATAGATGAGATTCGGGAAAAACCGGATTATATTATATTGGATCCGCCCCGAGAGGGGATTCACCCAAAGGCGCTGACAAAGATTATAGACTACGGAGTGGAAAATATCGTATATATCTCATGTAAACCTACTAGTTTTGCAAGGGACTTGGCGGTATTTCAGGAGCATGGCTACATGTTGGAGCGAATCAGTAACGTTGACTTATTTCCCGAAACGGTGCATATTGAAACAATTTGCAAATTAAGCAGACAAAACTGAAAGCCGGATGAATATCTGAAAGTCGAAATTGATGTGGATAGGATTCATGAGATTTTGGATGGGGAAAAGGCGGAAGGGGAAGCTAGAGAATCAATATTTTACCTCGTTCAGGGAGATATGATAGAAATGATTAGGGGTGGTGAAAATATGGCAAAATATACGATTAAATTTATGCCGGAATATTATGAAACAAGTTTATGGCCGGTTAGTGATAATGCATACGATGACTTTGGGATTCCAATCCAGTATGAAGATGTACCTCTCACTAATGCTTTAGTTGAAAGATTAGAAAAATTTGATTGCAGTATTTTAGGGCTGATTGACTGGGGCAATCCGGGAGGTGCGTGCCCATTAAGCGCAGAAGAGAGAAAAGCTATTTACAATGAAGGGCAAGCATTGCTACAGCTTGTAAAAGAAGAATTAGGGGGAGAGTATGAAGTGATAGATGGCCTTGATTGGGTGAAATAAGTGAATTGGATGAAGAATCACCTTGTCGGGAATTCCGACAGGTTCGAGATGTGGTCAACATTACATCAAAGCAAAATCGGAGCAGATTAGATAAAAGAGCAATATGTGAGTAAAGGTAAGGGGGTTGTTACCGCAATTGATGAAAGTACCATCAACGTCAATTTTGACAAGGTTGGTGAGAAGAAAATGGGCTATGAAGTTTGCATGAAGAATAAATTCCTGCAATTTATAAGAAATCAGGTCAAAGAAGATAAGAGTTGACATTCCGAAAATAGTGTGATAGACTATATTGGTAATTAGATTTGACTTTTTTAAGTCGATGTTTTGATGACGATACAGATGGAGCTCCGCTAGGAGTCTGCCCATTTGTATTATCATCAAAGCATCGGCTTTTTTGCTGTGCCGAGATTTTTGCACCTTGACAATTGAATCCGGAAATGCACGGAAGGATGAAAATCCAGCCGGGGAAGCTGCGCGACGATATGAGCGGGCCAAGGCAAATCCGTTCGGTGCAGATTGCGGGATATGTATTACAATGAATCATAACACAACCATGAAATGGAGGTACAGCTTATGAATAATAATTATAATATAGCAAACATGTTCTTTGAGTATGAGATGTACGGTGACGATTGCGTCACTGTGCGGATTTTTTCCAGGAAGGTAGGGGAGGCTTGTGAAAGACTACTTTATACGGCAAATCTGCTCCCATCCGGCCAATCAATCGGATGTCAGATTAATTTGAAAACGCAGGTTGGCAGTGCATTTTGGAATCAGAACGGAAACATCACGGCAGATGACATCTCTTGGATTTTCAAGTCTGTTGCAGAAATAGAGACATCAGATGCAGAATCATTACATGATTTGTACGCAGATGGCAGGAGAGTATATATGTTCACGCCTGCAGACAGTGGCATAATAGATGTGGAAATCAGCAGGCAGAGGTACTATATTTGTGACGATGAGCCAAACTGGTCCTCAAATGAAAAACAGATTTATAATCTGTTTGCAGAGATGCGGAATGTCGGGGCTATCATACAAATCATTGCAGGAAGCAATACGGAAGGTCCCGGTATGGTACTAGTAAGTCTTCCGGATGAGATGACCATACGGATGCGCAGTATGTGCTCTATGGCATTTCCGGATATGTTGGTGGAAGAAATAAAAGAGGATAAATTCCTGCCTCACAACTGTTTCTTGGAGACAACGCAGAAAATCCTGTCGGCAGTGATACACCTTATAATGACTGGTCCCCCTGAAATAGTTATTTCTGCCAATACCCAAGATGCTAATGAAAACGCTCTCAAAGAAAAATTATGGGAAGGCACAGACATAGAAGAAGAGCTTACAGCCCTTGACGAGCTGAAACTGAGCGTCCGTCCCTATAACTGTCTGATGCGTGCAGGTATAAGGACAATAGAACATCTACAGAGTATGAGTGACGAAGAGCTTATGGCTTTGCGAAATTTTAGCAGGAGGTGTCTGAAACAAGTCAGGCAAAAGCTTGCTGAATACGAAAACAGCCTTATTGGTATTGAGGAGTTAGACTTAAGCGTTCGTGCTTATAATTGCCTGAAACGTGCGGGCATACGAACAGTAGGTGACCTGCAGGAGATGACTAATGAGGATCTCGCGAAAGTCCGTAACCTCGGCAGGAAGAGCATGGAAGAAATCTGGCAAAAGCTTGGCGAACTCCAAGTATCGTTCTCTATGGAGGAAGAGGCAGAAGATACCGGAATGGAGCGGCTGAATGAACTGATCGGGCTTGCAGATGTCAAGGCGCAGATAAAGAGGATTGTCAACTTCGCAAAAATGAAGAGAGATATGCGGGAGAACGGCAAAACGGACACTTCTATCGCCCTGAATATGGGCTTTGTCGGGAAGCCCGGCACCGCCAAGACGACGGTTGCAAGGATCGTAGCCGGAATCTTTCATGAGATCGGACTGATTCCCGACAGTGAGCTGATTGAAGTCGGGCGTGCAGATCTTGTTGCAGGGTATGTAGGTCAGACAGCTATCCGAGTACAAGAAGTATTTAGGAAGGCCAGAGGCAAAGTGCTTTTTATTGACGAGGCTTATTCTCTTGTTGATGATAGGCGGGGCAGCTTTGGAGACGAAGCAATCAGTATGATCATTCAGGAGATGGAAAACAACCGTGATAAGACCATCGTAATCTTTGCGGGCTATCCGGATGAGATGGAAAGTTTCTTTTCCAGGAACCCCGGACTGAAATCCAGAGTTCCTTTTGTCATCAACTTCAAAGACTATTCTGTAGACGATATGGTAAAAATCGCTGAACTGGAGGCGCAGAGGCGTGGATTTTCGATTAGCCCGGAAGCCAACGAAAAAGTGACCGCTATATGTTCCGAGGCGGCGGTTCATCCGGATATGGGAAATGGTCGTTTCTGCAGAAACCTCATTGAAAATGCAATCCTTGGTTATGCCTCAAGGATATATGGGGATGACGATGGCAGAGAAAAAGACAAAAATTGGATTCTCATCGCCGAAGACTTCACATCTCCTATAGATATGGATGACACGAAAAAGTCTACGATTGGTTTTTGCGCCTAACATCATGCCTGAGAGATTCATGGTATAAGTGCCGGAAACACCTTGTTCAGTAAAAATATTGGATATGGTGTTTTCGACTGCAGGCTGCAGACGAAAAAATTGACTTGGATATAAGGATTACATATACTGTAAGAGAGTGTGTGTCAATATTCGATGTTTAAAGACCGATGGGAGGAAGTAAAATGAAGGTATTATTTATTGGAGGCACCGGAATTATCAGTACAGCCATTGTAAATCGACTTGTCAAGGAATTGCATTGGGAAGTGTGGCTTATTAACCGTGGCAACCGCTCTGATGTGGTACCGCAGGAAGTAAACCATATTATTGCAGATATCCATGACGAAAAGTCCGTTGCAGATAAAATCAGGGATTTGTCATTTGACGTGGTCTGTGAATTTATTGGTTTTCGCGTGGAAGATGTGGAGCGGGATTATCGGTTATTTAAGGGTAAAACAAATCAGTATATTTATATCAGTTCAGCATCTGCTTATCATAAGCCTGCTGCCAGTTATATCATTAGCGAAGGAACAACGCTTGCAAATCCTTATTGGCAGTATTCCAGAGATAAGATTGCCTGTGAGGAATATTTAATGGAGCGGTATCGAGAGGAAGGGTTTCCTATTACCATTGTTCGACCAAGCCACACCTATGATGAGCGGAATATCCCCTTGGGCGTCCATGGAAAAAACGGTTTCTGGCAGGTCATCAAGCGTATGATGGATAGAAAGCCTGTCATTATTCAGGGTGACGGCTCCTCCCTTTGGACACTGACTTTTAACCGGGATTTTGCCATTGGCTTTACCGGTCTCATGGGAAATCGCCATGCCATTGGGGAGGCATTTCAGATTACAGGTGATGAAACCCTCACATGGAATCAGATATACGCAACCATTGCGGATGCGTTAGGTGTAGAGTTGAAGGCTTATCATGTGGCATCTGATTTTCTGGCAGCAGCGGGAGATAAATACGGATATGATTTTACGGGCAGCTTGATAGGAGACAAGTCCGTATCTGTGGTGTTTGATAACAGTAAACTGAAAAGAACAGTGCCGGATATGAGGACAAGTGTCCGTTTTGACCAGGGGGTGCGCATTGCTCTCGACTATATATTGTCTCATCCGGAGGAATGCCAGAAAGAAGACCCGGAGTTTGACGCATGGTGTGATCGTGTGATAGAAGTATTAGAGGACGCAAAAGGTAAGCTATAAGGAAGTGTTTCTGATATACAGGGAGCTTTTGGCGATATTTGCATAATACAATCCCTCCGGTATCGGAGGGATTGTATTGAAAATAGACTATCATATGTCTTGGAATTTACTTCACCTGAAATTCCTCATAGGATTTTGTGATTTTCTTCAACATTTTCTCTTTTGACTTTATCTCAATTTTCAGTTCTTTCCAGTTTAAATTCAAAGCATGAATTTGTAAGTTTTTCCAATATGATGTCCTGAGATTCTCTTTCTTCGTCACTTAATGTGAACCAGGAAATGTTTACTTTGTATTTGGACATTCCCGAAAAGAATTCGGATTCCAATTTTTTTCCGGAATCAGAAAAAGTTCCCTTGATTTCCTTTTCTTTTCCATCCAGGTACTTGTACATATGAACGACTTTTTTGTCCTTCTCCTCATTGTAGGATGATATTTGATAGGCGTAAGTTCTGTCGGTAAGCATGCCGTTCTCCAATGTGATGGCACCATACCAGCCATCGTAATCCGTAGAACCGCCACGTTGTAAGTTCATTCCTACATAATAATATTTGTTTTTTGCATCATGATAGGCAGTATCTAGTGCATCTACAATATCAATATCTTCCGCATGATCTATGATACGACGGAGTGTGGTTCCGTCTGCACTGACTTGAAAGAACCGAGTTGCAGTGAATTTTCCGGTTCCATATAATCCTGTGGAAGCTATGATTTCCAGCTGTCCGTTTTGGTCTAAATCAGTTACTGCAAAATGATTATAAGATAGTTGAAACTCACTGTCGGTATCATCATTCATCCATATATCATTGTTTTTGCTGATGCACTCCAGTTGTTCCGCTTTATCGTGGGAGCGAGAATACTTTGTTTCATGCTCCTTGTTTTTTGGCATTTTCCAGTTTCCCGGTTTAAATGGGTTATCTTCTATCATACCAACCATATCAAAATAAATGTATTCCGGGTCATCCGGTTTCACCTGCTTAATATCACCCGAAGGGATTTCGATGCAGAAACAATAGTCGTAGTAGTCATCTTGGGTAAAGTTTAAGCTATGTTGGTACAATAATAATTTGCTCTCTACGATGGTCAGTTCGGATGTTCCGTCATTTATTCTATCGGGAAATTTTGTCAGTTGTACTGCCTCTGTCAGTGCATCTTCATAGGAAAGTGCATTTTCTGACAGTGAGTAGGAAAAAATAATAGGGTTATCAACATTTTTTATAAAATATATATAATTTCCCTCCACAAAAAGTTTATCATTGAAATAAGCATCGTCCCAAGTCAGATTATTTTTATTATAGCATTGTAAAAAGTCAAACTCTGAAATCAGTTCGCTGGTTTCCCCTGTCTGACAGTCATACTGCCAAATGCTTTGGTCGTCAATAATCTGATAATACACTTTTTTATTTGTCGAATCTGTTGCAATAGCGGCACCGCTAAAGCATCTGGAATCAATGATGTTCGTTTTTTTGCTGTCCAGTTGATATTCCCCGAATTGATAGGAATCTGCATTCGTTTTTCCCAGTGTAAAACCGGTATGAAAAACAATCCTGTTGTCAATGGAGGCAGTAAAGTATGGCTGATAATCCGGTTGATATGCAAAGTCATTTTTTGCTATATTTAGTTTGGCGGGTTCCCCATCCTTTTTGCGATCGTATAGATATAATGTATCTTTCGCATTATTGTAAAAAACAATGTACTCATCCGTTACACTGACCGGAGCTGTATTTAAGGAGATGCCTTTTTTGGTAGTAAACAGTTCGTTCGTTTCAGTTGTGGCAATCTCCTGTCCTTTTTCGGAGCTATGTATCGCTGTGGAAAAAAAATTGCTTGTTTTACCGGTATTAAGTGCCCATAGCAATTCCTTATTGCCCACCCATTGCAAATAAATGTGTGTACTATTTAGATCATATCCTTCTGTTGGCAGAGTGAATGTTTTTTTCTTCATTCCGTCCAGAGACCACTGTTGAACGATACCGTCTTCTGAAAGGGTATATGCCATGGTATCATTGGCATAAGGATACAGGCGTTCTGCCGATAATTCTTCTAAATTTTTTTTGATTTCTTTTTTTCTGGCTTGCATGTTCGTACAGGATGTAATTTGCGATATGACCCCGATAATGATTGCCAGAATGATGATACTATCAATAATGATGATACAAATTGTCTTAAAATTCATTTTAATACCCCCACTCCGTTATTCTATATGTTTCAGATAGTATGCTAAATCTTTTTTAGAATAGCATGGGAATATAGGAAAGTAAAGGGGATTTTCTGATTATTCTGCCTCCTGACATCATCTTATCATGAACAAAAGCACTGTTGTAAATTAGCAACTCTGTGATATAATATGAACGTATAAAGCGAGAGTTTTTTCGGTGAATTGCGTATGCGTTCATTACACACAGGAAATATAGTATGATAATAATAGAAATGAGGGATATTATGATTACAGGAATAGGAAGTCAGCCAGATGTACAGACAGTCTCACAGGCAAAGAATGCCGGTTACTCTTCCGGAGAGGTGAAGCAAATGGTGCGCTCCGGAGAAATTACATGCGAAACATGCGAGAATCGAAAATACCAGGATGGCTCTAATGAGATGGTTTCTTATAAGTCACCCACTCATATCTCTCCGGAAAGTGCTGCATCCGCTGTGATGGCACACGAAATGGAGCATGTGGACAATGCCTATGCCGAGGCCAGTGCAAATAACGGGGAAGTAGTGAGTGCCAGCGTCCGTCTGGAAAGTTCTGTTTGTCCTGAATGCGGACGTACATATATATCCGGTGGGGAAACGACTACGCAGATTAAATATCAGGAAGAAAATCCTTATGCAAAGGGTTTTAAGATAGCGGACTCTGCCCATCTGGCAGGACAGAATGTGGATTTGACGATTCAGTAATAGTAGATTATGCGATATTGTAGACAAAAGCTCCATAGCCGGCGATGCTGGCTATGGAGCTTACTTATTTTATAGGGAACTTCTTAATATCTTGTTGTCACCTTAAATCCGTCTTTTTCCAGAGAGGATTTTGTGATGGTTCTATCCCAGTGTACGGAGGAATTATAATTTCCTTCCACAACCGTAATGGAGTTGCTGCTCTTGGTCAGTACAATCACGGAATGGCTGTTACCGATTCGGATATTATCTCCCACTTTGATTTTTTCAAAGGAAGTGTGAGTGCTGCAGGATGTTCCCGTGCCAAAAACGGTATCACTTAATTTGGCTGCAAATCCATAGCATCCATATCCGTTGCCAAAACATGGTGAATAATAGTAATAACTGTTAGTGAGTGTCATTCCCTCGGGGTAAGTGCTGCGTAAGGAATTCAATGTTTTGTAAGCTCCTTCTTCCGTAACAGTGGAAGATGAACTGCCTGTAGGAGCCTTTGTCGCACTTGGGGCTGCAGTTTTTGCAGGAGCTTTTGTTGCCGATGGAGCTTTTGTAGCACTGGGCATCTGTGAAAAGGTTGGCAACCACGGAAATGACGGATAACTTGTAGCCGAAGGACATTGCTGCGTGGTAGGACATTGCGATGTCGAAGGCTTCTGCGTTATGGTCGGAGTTTTCGTTGCTGCTGATTTATTGACAGTGGTGGACTTTTTTGCGATTACTTTTACTTTACAGCGCAATTTTTGTTTTTTGATTGTTGCTGTAATTGTGGCGGAACCTTTCTTTTTAGCCTTAATCACACCTTTTTTGCTGACAGTGACGATTCTTTTATTGCTGGACTTCCATTTGACGGTTTTCTTTTTGTTTACGCCCTTTACTTTGAGAGTACGGGTACTTCCTTTGGTCAGAGTCACTTTTTTCTTGTTGAGACATACTTTTGCTGCGCTGCTGTCTATACTCTGTGTAAGTGGAGTACATAATGACAGTATCAGCAGACTTGTAATGATTTGTTTTTTCATGATAATCCCTCCTCCTGGTAGTAATAGCGACTTAATTGGTGTATGAATTTTCTTTAAGAATGTATTCTCCTTGTCGCTGATTTTTGACGACAGATTGGAGTATAACACACGAAATTCATTTTGTCTTAATATTTTAAAAACTACATGAAACTACCAGAAATGTAAAAAATAGTAAGGTAAAAAAGTTATAAAACTTCCTGTATTATTTACAGTGCTATCATGTTAGCATAACGGTACCTATTTGAATCCTGCCTCAATCTTGAAATTTAACGATTTACTGTGTTAACGTCAATCGACGTACGTCCAGTACGTCTCTATCCGTTTCCTTGTAAATCGCTAAATTTCAAGTTGAGGTCAAGGATTTCGGATTGTGATAGAGCAAAATAGCTAGGCGCTTGAAAGAGGCGATGCGGTGGCATCGACGATTGAAAGCAACGATGCTATTTCGCTCTAGCGCAATCCGAAACAGGGTTCAGATAGGAGCCGTTATGCTAGGATATGTTTATACTTTGGAGGGGGATATTTCGTGTGGCTTGCCGTACGAAATCAATGGCGGAGCGTTAAAATAGGAGGGGTAGCGTGAAGTACATATGGTGTAATATCAAAAATTTCTATTTAAACAAGAAGCTGATTTTTTTTATCACTATTATATCTGTAATATGTTCCGGTATTATGATTCATTTTGCCTATGGACTGTATCAGAATTTTCAGTTGAAAAAAGTATATGACATTTCGGATCAACGGGAAGTCGTGGTGAAACTGCAGGATAGCTTTGAACAAAATCCGTCTCCGGAGTTTGCTGAAAACGGCAGTGATTATTATCTGCTGGCATCGGACGAATCGGCTGACTACGTCACGCTAGATTTACTAAAGCAGTATCTGACGGACCTTGGAGATGACTTTATGGAGAATGTCAGCTATATCCATGCCACAGCCGTGGTGGATGATCTTCCATTCCACTGTGACTTTTCTGTAAAAAACGGCGAATTTATCAAAAGTGCAGGTTTTGAAAAATATGTCAATGACAATTCCAAGATGCAGCAGGGACGTTTCTTCACCGAGGAGGAATATCGCAATGGGGAGAGGGTGGCGATTAACTGGCATTTTCGTTACTGGACTTTCGCAGGCTCTCCCGTTGCCAAGAAATTGACGATTGATGAAAATACCATGCGTATTCAAAATAAAATATACAAGGTAATCGGCTACAGTTATATTGATAATGACCGCCCGACCATTCCCATCTCATCCCTGGATGAAGATACCCCCATTTCTGAGGACATTATATTTTATCTTGATGCGCCTATCCGAAAAACACAGTATGATTTCCTGGTGAAAAAAACCAGAGAAAATCTAAAAGAGCTGGCGATAGTCGAGGGGCTCAGTCTGCCGTCTGATGATGCGGTTTATTTGTACAATACTATCATTTTGATCACGATTTTTATTGCCATAGTATCAGCCAGCAATTTTGCCATATTATATCGCTACATATTGAGCAGCCGCAAACAATCTATGATGGTCTATCGAATCTGCGGTATGAGTTTTTGGAAAGTGGTATGCTTATATCTGGGCGAGTGCATCTTCCTAACAATACCGGCATATTTAACCGGTCTTTTGCTGTTTCGGGGAGTCGTGTTAAACATAGTATCTCGCTATTACGAATATATGAGTGGCAGTTTGGATATTTCAGTCTATTTAGTATTATTTGGGATTTATATAGTAGTATCCCTGATCATCCTGACGACAATGATCGTGCATGCACTGAGGTCGGATGCTGATTTAAAAGTAAAGGGGGGATTTCAATGAAGATAAAATACGCATTATTTGAGCAGAAAAAGAATGTTTTAATGACGGTGTTTATCACGCTCCAGACGGTGATGATCCTTTTTATTCTGGTCAGTATTATTTCTGCTATGTCTTCCCGGTATGAAAAATACAAGCCTTTGGAAAAGTTTTTCAAGGGAGATGGCATGAGTATGCATGTAAATTCTTTGGAAGGGAGAAATGGAGATCGCTATCTTCCGTTTTCAGAACCCTCGGATTTGGAAAGCTACTTAAAGAAAGCCCATATAGTCTGTACTTATTATGTGCAGATGGGGTTAGATATTGATCATATGAAAGATGATTTTGAGAGTAACGGTGAGACTCCTGCATTTGGATATGATGATGAATTGATAAACGCATATACGCCGGAAATGGAGTCAGGACGCTGGTTAAGACCCGGTGATGCAGAAACTGACATGTTAGAATTGGTTATTTTTCAAAAGAAACAATATTATAAAGTGGGGGATATCATAACATTAACACCTCCTGACGTGGTAAAAGATCCTGATGCGATAAAGGATTCGGTAGGAGGTAAACTGACCACTGCGGTTCAGGCTAAGATCGTTGGGATATTGGCTGATGGTGCAAGCCCGATCATGACGATAAGCAATTACGGACAGTATATCGATTTTAGGGATTATTATCATCCCCTTTATAAGGCGAAAGAACCTAAGTCGGTGATTTTTGTATCAAAAAGAGATATTGCTCATAATAATAAACTTTATGAAGAAACGGAAAAGAATTTGATGGGAGGAGAAAACCAAATATGGCCATATATCATTTCAGGTCCGTGCTTCATATGGTACGACAGAGGAATTACGGAGGAAGAAAAATCACATAATGAAAGGTTTCTGACAATTAACGGAGATTATGTTTTCAGGCATTCTTCAGCGGAAATGCGGAAGAACAGTATGCAATATATTATGTATCAGGTAGGTATGCTGATTCCTGTATTAATCGGTCTGATCATACTTACCATGGTATCCATTGTCAGCAATACGGTGATCATGGTACGGCAGAATATGCGTAATTATTCCATATATTATATGCATGGTCTGACATGGGGACAGTGTATTTTCATTCATATAAAAAGCATCATCATCACACAGTCGGTGACATTTCTGCTTTCAATGGTTGGAATTATTATATGTAAAAGGGCAGGTTTATTAAAAAATACGGTTCTTATTCTGGGACCATGGCAATTGGTGGCATGTATTGCCGTTATTTTACTTTTTATTGTATTTAGCATAGTGATATCCTATGCACTTATCGGAAAGAAGTCGGCAAAAACTATTTTTGGGGAGGTAGAATAAATGATACAGTTAGATAACATTGTGAAAACATATAATAAAGGAAAGAATAATGCCTTCGAGGCACTCCATGGCATATCCCTGACGATACAGGATGGGGAGATGATAGCTATTGTAGGCACATCAGGTGCGGGGAAGTCAACACTTCTACATATTTTCGCCTGCATTGACGGTTACGATTCCGGGCAGTATGTGATTGATGACACTGTGATTGGAAATATTTCCGAAAGGAAGATGGCAGCAATCCGTAATGAAAAGATTGGTATGGTTATGCAGGACTTTGCTTTGGTGGAGGGGTTTACTGCTCTGGAAAATGTTATGATTCCCTTGGACTTTGCAAGAAGCAAAATACGAAAAAGCAAAAAAGAGAGAAAAATGATTGCACGAAAGATGTTGGAACTGGTGCAGATGGAAGAGTTTATGAATAAGCCTGTCAATAATCTTTCCGGAGGACAAAAGCAGCGTGTTGCCATTGCCAGAGCGATTGCCAATGAGCCCTCTCTGATATTGGCGGATGAACCTACGGGGGCATTGGACTCGACTACGACTATGGAGATTATGAAACTGTTCCGCAGTCTGAATGAACAGGGAAAAACGATTTTGATCGTAACCCATGATAAAGACGTGGCAAGTCAATGTGACCGGATTGTTGAAATTTCTGATGGAAATATTATAGAGTGATGGTTATAACTATGTTAAATCTGTTGGAGAAAAATTGAAAAAAGTTCTTGACATGAGTAAAAAAGAGTGATAACATATCATCCGTTGGTGCAAAATTAGTCGAAAGAGGCTATGTGCCATACAGAAACTTGATAACTAAATAGTAAAACAACCCTGAAAATTCTAAAGATTTTCA
>JAFLTA010000038.1 GCA_022510685.1 Lachnospiraceae bacterium
GAGCATCTGCCTTACAAGCAGAGGGTCACAGGTTCGAGCCCTGTAGGTCCCATTGGTAACTTAATATGGTTACTATGCCGCAGTGGCGGAACTGGCAGACGCCCAGGACTTAAAATCCTGTGGGTAGTGATACCCGTACCGGTTCGATTCCGGTCTGCGGCAGTGGTTAAAAGTAGTCGTAAGCCTTATAAATTGGGGCTTACGGCTATTTGCATTTTTCGGAAAATTTGGTGCAGTTTGGTGCAAGATGAATTTGTTGCAATTTTTGGGCTTTTACGTCGCATTATCATCCGATACGATGGCTGGGATATCTGCGAAGAGTATTTTCCAAACCCAAACGTGACATGGTATTTACATCGTCAGTACCTTTTGTGATGTCACGTAGATAATGCATTGTCGTCTCAGTATTGGCATGTCCCATCAATTTGCTGACAGTAGCCAGATTTTCGCCGTCAAAGGCAGCAGATGCCGCAAAAAAGCGAATTTTGTGGCTGGAACGGTATTCAATCCCTGCCTCACTGCAATATTTTTTCAGTCTGCGGTTAAAAGAATCTGTAGTCATAATCCGGTTATCCGGCATGAATATATACTGTCCGAAAGGATTTAACTCCTGTGCTTTCCGTAAAATACGGACGGCTTCCGGTGTTAATGGTTGAATACGATATCCATGTGCAGTATTGCCCTTCATTCGACTACTGACGACTGTAGAGCGATGCCCAAACGACAAGTCGTCGTTCATTTCACGTTCGATCAAGGCTTGGGTATGTATATAGATGGTGTTATTGTTCCAATCTACATCACTCCACTGTAGAGCCTTGAGTTCACCTACCCTGATAAGCAGATTGAAGTCTAACTGGATTGCCAGAGCATATGGTTCTCCTTTGATGTTCTTCAAATAGTTGAGCAGGGTGATAACATCTTCTACAGAAAAAACATTGTTTTGATTTTCTACAGGTTTATATGGAAGCTGGCGAAAGTTAATCTCTAACACAGGATTGTGTTCTATGATTCCCTCCTCTACAGCGTATGCCATTACTCCGTTAATCAACGATTTGGCATTGCTGATTCGCTTCTGACTGTATTCCCGGTTCTTCGTGAGGCGTTGGAAATGCCTCAGTACCATGACGGGCTTTATATGGGTAATCGGTGTCGTAGATAGCGGAGTATCAGCAAAGAATTTTTTCCAGTTGTTAGAATACTCCTGTAATGTCTTTGCTTTTACTGCCGTATTGTCTCTCCTGTGGATCATCCATTTCTGATAAATGTCCGCCAATGTCGGGATATCGGTTGCATAATGCTGTGACAGTTTTTGAAACAACTCTTTTTCTGTCTTTGCGGAAATCTGCTTCCATTTTCCTGTATAGTCCTTGACTTTGGTAAGCAAACGTCCATCTGCCCGACTAGTAATGGGGGTGTGATGAACTCTTAAAACTTCTCTTTTTGTCATGTATGCTTGTCTGTCCGCTATATCCTCTAATGAAATTATACCATCATCAAGAAGATTCTGCAAAACAGCAGTGGCATCTATATTCTGTTTCAAGGTTCATCACCTCCCTCTGATATTGCAGTGCAACATTAGATGTATCGCTTAAAATGGTTTGAGAGATTGAATCATATAAGCGATCATTTGATGTTGCATGAATATGTTATCAAAACAATATAAATATAACCATCTTATATATCTTAAAAAATATATTGAAATTTTTCAGACAAAATGATAGTATATCCAATAATAAAGATATGGCTGATAATAAATTCGGATATATGGAATAAAATATAAGACAAGTTTTTTGGGAGGGCAAATATGGACATCAGAGAAATAAAAAAAATTTTGAAATATAGATATTGGCTGGATGATAGAGATATGTTGTTTTACCCGTTTGTTGGCTTAGATGGTGATTTTCGTTTTCCCGGTGAGGATAGTGAAAGTAATCCTGCTTATGCGGTGGCGGATAATATTGATTCAATCTTAGCCCATGTTTTTGCTGTATGTTCTCCCTATATTCCTCGAATAATGTATTTATTTCCAAACTCTATTTGGTCTTTATCTCGAAGTATGGTATGGTCCGAAATATATGAAAGTGATTACGGTAATTCTCATCAGAATCCATATAGTGGAATGGAGATACAATTTGCTGATATTTTGTTGAAAAATGTTATTTTATCTTTGTTTTTTGATATGGAACAGGAAAAATATAAAAAAGAGGTGGAATCGCTTGTAAATTATCTCATTCGTTACAGAGAAATGGAGTATGAGAAAGCGGAGAATGCCAAAAAAGAAGATGGCGAAGAAAAATGTTGTTCATTAGATTTTCATGCGGCATTAGAATATAGAAAAACGCAAGTTGAAAAATCGAGTAAAAAGATAAATGAAGAGTATAGAAAGTCTTTGCAATTATCAGAAGAGGAGTTTATTTCTTCAGATGATAGAGATATGAAGAGAGATTTTGTGAAACCGCTGAAAGATTTTTGGTATCATAGGATAAATAGATTTCAGAAATTGTTTGTATCATTACATCTAGGAATTGAAGAAAATAGATATTTCCAGAATATTGGCAATTCAAAGGATAAAAAAGTGCCAAGCTTTGATCGGGAGATCGTTGGAGAGATTATTGCCAGTGATGGATTTGCAAAGTCTATTTCTGATTTTAGCAAAAATAAGAACGGGAAAAAAACAATACAAGCTATATTTGACGGAAAGAAAAAAATCAGGGAAAGTTTATTAAACAAAGTTCCGTCAAGTGATTTTGAGATTAAACAACCGGAGAAGGATGAATGGAAATCATGCAAAAAGAAAATTATGTTAGAATTACAGGCGGAAAGATATTTGGCCATAGATTTGGAAAAGGCGATTATGTCTGCTTATAAAACGTTTGAAGAACATAATGTAACAATGACAAGCGTCTTTGATGCAATGTCGGAATTAAATTCTTGCTTTATAGGATTTGATTGGATGATAAATCAACCTTTGAAACATTTTTTTGATATTATAGATAAGCAAATAAAAGATGATTATACAAGAGAGATCCTTATAGAGAAATGGATGCCAGAATATCTTCAGTATTTGCGACAAATAAGTAGAGTAACGATGCCGCTATTAAAAGGTATGCTTTTGGCACAATTACACACTCATTGGGAAAATTGGTATTGCGAAAAAAAATTAGAGAATATCAAAGAAAAGAAAGCAGATAAAATCGAAAAGGAAAATCCGGAGGCAAACAATGAAGAAACTACGGAGGAAAAGATAGAAAGAAAAATATATGAGACTTTATGTATTACTGTTATGAGTGATCCGGGATACTTTACTGATAAAACAATTTGGTTAATGGATAATAAGTTTCAGGGGGATGAAAATCAAAAAAAGAAATTATCACTATGGTCATATGAAGAAACGATTATAGAGAAAAGAAACCAAAATATAAATCAAATGAGGCAAAATGATATGCAGTCATCAGATTCTGTTCCTATATCGATAAAGGTTGACATGTACCCCGCAACAGATATTTCGGAGATAAATGAAGAGTGCTTAAAGATGATCTATAAAAAGCTGTTTAGTCAAGGCTGGATGGAAGCAAGGCATTTACATGATGATTTGTTAAAACAGTTGGACAAGCCATTTATGGAATGGGGTATAGATAAAAGAGTAATGGATTCTGTAGCCGAACAGAATATCAAAATATTGCTGGGATAGTAAGAAATCAGAGTGGAAGCACAACGGCATCCACTCTTTATAAGAATAATTTTATACATGCTATGCAGTGTTTTATTTTGGGGAATCAATTTCCCACAGTTCAGGCTCGCCCGTGTCGGAAAATACACCATAGGCGAATGCGTGTCCGATAGGTGATTTACAAGCTTTTAACTTAAAATTTTCCAGATCATCTTCTGGTAAGCCCCAGTCCTTTGCATAATAAGCCAGTATCTTTTTGGCGTTTGCCGTTTGTCGAAAGTGGATTTGATAACCGGCACCCATTAGGATGTCTCGCTGATCGTTATCCAATTCCACGATACTTTGTGTGATAGCGGTTACCATACAGCCGTGTCCACGTCCTTCCTGAAGCAGTGTTCGCAAGGGCATTCCTCTTTTGAAAGATAAATGCCGGATTTCGTCTAATAGTATCATAACTGGTCGTGGATATTCGTGTTTGTTATATGCCGTCATTATCCAGTCGGTAAATGATGTTAAAATTAACTCCGTGAGGAAATTTCGCTCACTCGGAGAGAAGGAATCATCAAATTTTAGAACATGGAATTTGGCCGTATTGTTGTATAGCATATCTTTCCATGTCATATTTGATGAAACAAATAGATCCATTTTTGTATAAGGAGCTAACTTTTCTATTATTTGTTGTGCTACGCTCTGATTTTGCTCTTTTTCGAGGTACTCTGTAACAGAATCGAAAGATAATGCCTTTTTTTCTTCCGCAACATGAGATATGGCTTTTATGAGTACATCGGATTCTTCACTTTTTAGGTGTAAAAGCATGGTTAGTGTATCTGTTATTTTAGCGCAACTCTTTTTGCTGCCTGCAATGGCTTCCAGTGGGTTGATCGGAAAATTCTGCAAAGTATAACGTGTCATTGTGTGATATTTTTTGCTGTCATCCTCTGATATATCATTTGTGTAGTCAATGTAAAGCACTGGTACACCTTGCTTGGCTGTAGTATCTGCTGTTTTTTTGGCAAAAGTAGACTTTCCTGAACCGGGTTTTCCGGTAATGGCTGTATTTACGTTTGCCACTGCAGGATGCATAGGATCATTTGGAATGTATATGTCCATTCCGGAAGGATTTTTTCCAATAAAGATTCCTTCCTTGAATAAGAAACCAGATCGCTCCAAAGCATTTACAGGAATTAGTTCATCAGGATAGAAATGTATCATCCTTTTATTCAGTGGATTGGACTTGGTCACATATGTAATCTTATTGTTTCCGTTGTTTTCTGATTCAATGGCTCCAAAACGATGTAATTGTTGTAAAACGGAATGGGATGACATAAAGCCCAAACGGTGACAAATGGAGGTAAAAAGTTCTCTATGTATGTAACAATCTCCATTCTTACCATAGTAAATGGTATTGTCAATATTTTTTGTCTGATAGTGTATTACTGCTTTTATCTGGTTCCGGCTTTGCGTGCAAAATTCTTCCAAGAACATGCTACGAAAACTATCCAAAGTGAAATGTTCAAACTTGTGACAATATTCGGTTAAATCCTGAACAATGCCAAAATATAAATCATCATTTTGCTGTACGTGAGCTAGAATAGCACTGCCATAATCCCTGTGATAATAACAAGCACATAGAGGAACCATATAACTGAAAAATAGTTCGGTTGCGTCTGAAATATTTTGTTCTTGGATACTTTTGAGTAATATAATGATATCGTCATAATTTTTCTCAATCCAAGAGATAAAGTCTGCTCCTATTATTCTTGAATCCATGCTTGGACAAGAATTCTTGTCGGGAATGAGAGGAATTATTTTAGCCTTATATTTTTCACCAAATTCAAGGATATTTGAAGATGCCACAAAAGGTATAGCTTTCAGTTTTCCCTTATTCATACAGGATGTATGAGTGGAAATACTTGTTGTGATTTCACGCATATTATTTTCGCTAGTTGATGTTTTTACGGTATCATATAGTATCAGCGGTTCGTCACAGGCATGAAATATGCAAGCCTCAATTTCTTTCTTTCTGCTTGAACTGCACTGGCTCTGGTAATCTTCCCAGATTGCCAGAAATTTATGAATAAAGGTTTCCGTGTGTTCGGTTTGATTCATACAAACAATGGGAATCTGTGGCAATCCATGTTCTAATAACAGAGATAACACGAGAGATCCTAAATAGGTGCAGCTCCATATCCATAATGGATTGTCGATTTGCTTTGGAAGTGTTTTTGTGTCGAAAGCAGTATCCGTTTTTAGCAAGGATTTTTTTGTAAGCATTGTTTTCGGGTTGATATATGGAGACAGAACAATCCAAGTATTATCATTGAGATCAAGACAGAAATACTGTTTATTATGCCAGCCACAGGTGTCGTATATAGTACATATGTCTTCATGGTTATTTTCATCTGTGATATATCGTGAAAATGCCTCAGTTAGTTGGGTTGTTGAAACATCATTTAAAGGTGTCTTGAATCCGGCACAGAGTTTCAGTTTGTCTATAAGCTTTTTTGTGTAGAGTATTCGGGGATCGATATAGATTTGCCCTAGCTTAGTGTTAGTTAATAACAAAAGATAGCTTATTTTTTCTGTACTGCTCGTATGATTGAATACCACAGTGGTTTTTTGTATAAAATTAGGGCAGAGCTTTTTTTGCAAGGAACCATTGCAGATATATAAATCCTCCTGCAGTTTCTTAATTTCCAAGGGACGTTTGGAAAAATTTTTATCTTTTCTTTCTGATTTTGCAAGTTTATCAGAAAGTTTATCTATTGTTTTATTTTTATAGTCTAGTTCGGTGTCTTTATTGCGAATTGATATGCTAAGATGTTCTGCTGTTTCTGCAGAAGCTCTGGCATTTTCTGTTATATTCCATAGATTTTCTATATTCTGAAGCAATGCTTGAGCATTTTTATCTCCGTTAGCAGCTGCTTGTTGGATGATGTCTAAATTATATGGACTTGTATTGTTTGTAGTACCGTTATTAATATTACTAGATTGAGTATTAGTATTCATATTACTACCTCCTTAATTCAGGAGTTTCCGCAAAAAAAGCAGAAACTCATCTAATAGTTTCATGCAACTATCAAATGATGTTTCTGCTTATATAATTCTAATCTCTCGTTTAACAGCATAACACAGGGTAGGTGTATTTGTCAAGCATTCTGCTGATATTTTATTGAGGGATTATGTATTGCTTTTGTGCTGACAAATGTGTATAATATCCCTAACATTAAAACGCTTGACAAAAGGAGAGATGTGTTATGGCAAATAAGTCAGCTAATTTATATGTAAGAATAGAGCCTGATATCAAGGAACAGGCGGAAAGCATTCTCGCAGCCCTTGGTATTCCTGCATCTAATGCGATAAATATCTTCTATAAACAGATTATCTTGCAAAAAGGACTGCCTTTCGAGGTGAAACTGCCTGCAGCAAAGCCACTGGCTATGGGAGCGCTCTCAAAAGAAGAATTGGATAAAGAGATTGAGAAAGGATATGCAGATATGCAGGCTGGACGTACAGAACCCGCCGAAAAGGTATTTGCTGATATACGGAAAGAGTATGGTTTTTAAGATTGACATTTCAACACAGGCAAAAAATGATTTGCGGGGCATCTATGAGCATATTGCTTTTACTCTGTTAGCACCCCAAAATGCCGCCGGACAACTTGCCCGTCTGGAAAAAGGAATAATGAATCTGGATCATCTGCCTATGCGTTTCAAGGCATATGAAACGGAACCATGGCATTCCAGAGGTATGCGTATTATGCCTATAGACAATTATGTGGTATTGTATATACCAAACGAGGAAACCAGCATTGTAACCATTATCCGAGTTATGTATGGCGGTAGGGATATTGATGAACAGCTTAACCAGCATACCGATTTTAAGGAGTAAAGTTCTGTAGAGTATCGGTATCATTTTCCTACTTTCATAACATTAGTGTAAATGATTATACTTTTTATGGGAGGATTTGTTATGCTGGAAAATTATGATCTGGTCTTAATGCCGGAAGAATGTGCGGAAATACTGAGAATAGGGATGAATCAGATGTATAAAATCTTAAATTCTGGAGCACTCAAGGCTTACAGAGTAGGACGGACGTGGCGCATTCCTAAAGAAAATGTTATCAAATACTTACAAAATCGAATTGGTTGATCTGGTCTGGCTGCTTTTTAGGCAGTCAGACCATTTTATCTGCGATTGTATTATATTTTAGAAATACGGTTTTTCCATCCATGGTTTTATAAGATGTATACATAGCCATCGTGTCTGCTATTATCCGTAGGGTTTCCTTTGTGTCAGGATATTTCATGCCCGTATATAGGTTCACACTTCCCAGTGCCAGATGGAAATGTGGATGTGCCGTATTCTCATGCAAGGCATATACACAAGGGAATCCAAACAGAATTGTGGATAATACAGCTTTAAGAGCATTATGTATAAGCTCTACGGTAATAGGTCCATCTAAATATGAGTATGAAATAATGATATGCTTCATTAGGCTTCCCTGCGTTTTGCCATAATGTAAATTGATATCTATGATCTGTTGTGCGGTCATCTTATGGTCTGGGGACGAATAGAGTAATCTTGTTCCCCAGATGTCATTGCATCTTTTTTCAGGATTCAATACATATCCGATAAGATTTGCCACATCTTCTATTGATGAATAATTTCCGTTTGCTGGTTTTATATAAGGCATTTTATCGTCCTCCCATTCGCTTTGCTATTTCTTCAACCGTCTTGACAACGATTACTTCATCGTCGGCATTGTTTTTGAGTTTCTCTAAGTTTTCCAGTATTTCTGCTCTGTGAATTATCATTCCGGAGCAGGGATTGTTTTCCAGAGCTCTATTCAGAATATAGGTCGATAAAGTTTGACCGGCTTCTTTTGCTCTGGACTCCAATTCGGATTTCATTTCTTCCGTTGCTTTCATGGAGATTATCTTACTTCGCTTTTGATTGATTTTGGTCTTTTCATCATAGATTGGTGTATTACATGAATTATCATGAATGAATGTGCATATATCCATAATTTAATATCTCACTTTCTTCTAAATGTCGATTGATATACATGTATCTTAGATACAGTACATATGTCTTATGATACTCATATATATACTGATACATAAGTTATATAATATACAATATATATATCTGATATTAAAAGATATATTTCTAGTACCGAAAGACACCTCTAGCAAGTATGGAATTGGTAATACCTTTCCATACTTTTTATTACATAGATGTTATAAGATTATATTTTTTTATGGAGTATTTTAGAAACTTATTTCGGATTAGGCGAAATGACATTTCATTATGACTGGTTATCAGATGCAAAAAAGCACCCACCTAAAATGATTTTTTTGAAAAAAATCTCATATTTATATATAAAAAACGAAGATTTTTGAAAAAAATAATTAAAAAGATGGGTGTAACTACGTGCATTGGCTATGAAAAAATAGAAAATTTCAATGATATATTATCCATATGATGGGGTTAGCCAGCAACGGTTTGCGCCCGTATCATAGAAAGTATCATACAAAAATGCGTACAAAGGATGTGTCTGAATGGGCACGTCCTTTTTTGCGTGCAACGAAGAAAGGAGGCTGATTATGCCGGTAGAAACGATGTTTTACAACAGGACAACCCCATGGCATGATCTGGGGACAAGGGTTGACCATGCACTCAGTTCAGAAGAGGCACTGAAGATGGCAGGGCTTGACTGGGAGGTGTTACAGCAGGAAATCTATACGGAGGATGACTGTCTCATATCTGGATATTACGCAAATGTCAGGGATCATGATGACAAGGTGTTGGGAGTGGTCTCAGACAGATACCGTATCGTCCAGAACAGCGAGGCGTTTGCATTCACTGATGAACTGCTTGGAAAGGGGGTGAAATACGAAAGTGCGGGAGCATTAAAAGGCGGTCGGAAGATATGGCTCCTTGCCAGACTGCCAAAGACCTACCGTCTGGCAGAGGACAAGGTGATGCCTTATCTGGTGTTCAGCAATACCCACGACGGTTCAGCGGCGATCAAGGTAGCCATGACACCGATACGTGTCTTGTGCAGCAATACGCTGAACCTTGCATTATCCAAGGCAGAGCGTATCTGGAGCGTCCACCATACGGGGGATATTGAGATGAAGTTGGAGGATGCAGGGAGGACACTGTTCATGGCAGAGGATTACATGAATGAACTGGTAAAAGAGGCTGATAAACTGACCGCCAAGAAGATTTCCAATGCCGAAGTGGAGGAATATATCAAACTGCTCCTGCCGATCAGTTCGGATGCCACAGAGACAACAGAGAGGAATGTCAAGAAACTGCGTGACGACCTGAAGATGCGCTATGATAACGCTCCTGACTTAAAGGATGTCGGAAGGAATGCGTACCGCTTTATCAATGCCGTTTCCGACTTTGCCACACACGCAAAGCCGATACGCAGGACGAACAGTTATCAGGAGAACCTGTTCATAAAGACCATGGAAGGCAGTCCGATTATTGACAGGGCATATAAACTGGTAGCTGCATAGCAGCAGCCATGTAACAGGAGGTATATGTCTGCCTCCTTTTGGTTTTAGACGATCAACGTATCATACATATATGCTCCGGAACCTGTTTCCGGGGCATATTTATTCTTTGGGTAACGGGTATCTTTATACGGGAATGCAGACAGCCTGTCATGGAAAAAGGCAGAGGTTAGGAGGAACTTATGAAAGGATATGATGAATTTAAGAAAGAGCTACAAAAAGAGGTCAAAAAACGTCTCTATGATGACAGGGAAGTCCGTATCAGGCGTATCAATAAACTCAACGAGGGCGAAAAAGAGGTTATTTCCATAATGGAATCCGACGATATCAAGACGTTTTGCAGTGATTGTTTTCTTGACGGCATCTTTGAGGAGTATCAGAAGGGAATGCCGTTGGAGGAGATTGCAGCGGCACTTGTCAGGGAAAATAATAAGGAGCAGGTAGGAAATTATGCCATGGAAGCAGCAAAAAGGATATGTCTGGATGATCTGGATGATGTAGAAAATGTAAAAGAACGCCTCTATTTCCGCATGATAAACACTGACAGGAATACGGAATTGTTAGAGGATATGCCGCATTTTGATTATTTTGATCTTTCCATGGTGTTTTACCTGATGATGGACAGGGGTGACAGTGGCCTCTTATCTATGCGCATAACTGACAGGATGCTCCGTGAATGGGGAATCACAAAGGAATATCTGAGAGAGACTGCCATGGAAAATACAGAGCGCATCCTGCCGGGAAAGAGGGCATGGCTGGAAGATGTCCTCGAGGACTATATGGAAGATGCGGATACACTTACGGAAGAAATAAAGGAGTTCAGGGAGCAGAAGGACAACGAAAAGCCGGTGTCTCTTATGGTTGCGACCAACGAAACAGGAGTGAACGGGTTCGGCGTTATCTTTTATCCGGAATACCTGAAAAAGACAGCGGAAATCCTGAATGACAACCTGTATATCCTGCCTTCGAGCATACACGAGGCATTGCTATATCCTGAGGGAGAAGGATGTGAGTCTGGGGAAATGCTCAGGATGGTAAGGGCGGTCAATAAAGAGTGTGTTGCATCGGATGATTATCTGTCAGACCATGTGTATTACTACGACAGGGCTGCAGACAGGATAGAAATGATAACAGAACAGGAGGGATGAAGATGTGTAAAGTAATGGCTAATACAAAGGACATGCCAAGGGAGGAATGGCTCAGACTGCGCAGACAGGGGATAGGCGGTTCGGATGCCGGTGCGGTCTGCGGTCTTAACCCCTACCAGTCTGCCATGGAGGTCTACCACGATAAGACAGGGGCATACATAGAAGATGAAGAGACGCTGAGTGAGTCGGCACGTTCCGGAAGGGATCTGGAAGATTATGTGGCAAGGCGGTTCATGGAGGAAACCGGATTAAAGGTAAGGCGCAGCAATAAGATGTACCGTCATGATACATACCCGTTCATGATAGCGGATGTAGACCGTCTGATAGTGGGGGAGAATGCGGGGCTTGAGTGCAAGACTGCCAGCCCGTATACGGCGGAGAAATGGAAAGACGGGAAAATCCCAGCCCATTATCTGGCACAGTGCTATCATTACATGGCGGTACTGGATGCGGACGCATGGTATATCGCTGTGCTTATCTATGGGAAAGAATTTAAGTGGTTAAGACTGGAGCGTGACGAGGAGATCATAGGGAGCCTGATACAGATGGAGCAGGATTTCTGGGAAAACCATGTGGCGAAACGTGTTTTACCAAAACCAGACGGGAGTAAAGCTGCAGAGGAATTTATCAACGGTCATTTTGCAGACAGCATACAGGACTTATCCGTGCCGTTGACAGGCTTTGACGATAAGTTAAGGCGCAGGGAAGAACTGACAGGGATCATTGACAGGCTCACTGCCGAGAAACGCCAGATTGAACAGGAGATCAAGGTGGTCATGGATGAGGCAGAGTTTGGCGAGGCAGGGGATTTTCTGGTGACTTGGAAAAATTCGGTCAGCAACCGGTTAGATACCAGAAAGCTGAAAGCGGAAATGCCGGAAGTTTACGAAAAATTCTGCACTCCGGTATCCAGCCGAAGATTTTTAGTCAAGGTGGCATAGAAAAAACAGATGATACCTGACGCATTGTCAGGCATCTAGGCGAAATAACAGCAGATACAGGAGGATGATTATGAGCGACAAAGAAAAGCAGAGAGCGGCAAATCAGCGGAACCAAGGAAATGAACACGTCATAAGACTGTTGAATGCGTCTGAAATAGAATGCAGAGCCAGCAGAGTGACAGAAAAAGGCGTAAGCCTGTTATTGTACAAGGATGCCAGAGTGGACCAGCGGATTCTGGATGAGACATTCGGCATCTTCGGGTGGAAGCGTTCCCACCAGATGATTGATGGGAACCTGTACTGTACCGTGGAAGTCCGTGATCCGGAGAGCGGACAGTGGGTAGGGAAACAGGACGTGGGAACATTCGGCAGTTATGAAAAGGAGAAATCCCAGTCCTCGGATTCCTTTAAGAGAGCCTGTTACAACTGGGGCATCGGGAGGGAGCTGTATACGGCACCTTTTATCTGGATTCCTGCGGGACAGGTCGCCATCCAGAAAAAAGACGGCAAGTGTGTCTGTAATGAGACATTCCGGGTTATCTCCATTGGGTATAACGACAACAGGGAGATTAACAGGCTGGCTATAGCAAACCAGAGGGGAGTGCGGGTATACGCCATGGGAGTAGCGCAGGAGGAAGCAACCGGACAACCCCAAACACCCCAGAAGGAAACACCGGAAAGAAAGCTGTCTGCCGCGAAATGGCAGATGTTAGCACAGGAGCTGGAAAGGACAGGAGTCAGTACCGATGATGTACGGGAGCGGTATCATTTACAGTCCATGGACAGCATGTCGGATGCCGTGTTCAAAAAGGTGATGAAAGCATTGGCACAGACACCGACAGAAGGGGCGGCGTAAAGGATAGGAGGGATAAATCCCTGTTTTATATAGAAAGCAGCTGCAGAGGAGGATGTCTTAGCAGATCTTTGGCATATTTGCTTAAAGTACGAACATCTCCGAATGGAAATGTGGTCTGATCTGGAGGGGGTTCTGGGCATATACGTTGGTGACATGTGACATATGAAAATAAATGGAGGAAGGGGAAATACCTTTCTCTGTTTATTTTTTTAGAGGATGAAGAGTAAACACAAATATCCATGTTTTATTGTGCATAATTTAGGGTTAAGAAAAACATAATCTTCTATCACTGATCTACAAAGAAAGAATTAATATCTGTGTCCAGTAACTTTGCCAATGCAATCAGTTCCGTGACTTTAATATTATAGGTGCCACATTCGATTTGTGAATATATGCTTCGAGTTATTTCTATTCCCATAAGCTGTAATTTGGCTATCGTCTGTTCTTGGGTATAACCTGCTTTTTTGCGAAGGATTCTAATATTTTTTCCAATATTGATATCTTGTCTGATTTTTTGAGTAGCCAAGTATATCCCCCCTTTGTGTTCTATTGCAATGAATAAGTTGCTTTTTGTTGATTTTAGAAGATAGATATGCTATGATTGCAATGCATACATTGCAAAATGGGGAATATGTAAGAGAATTTACAGATGTTGTCAGTCTGCAATGGGCATTTTTGAAAAAATGTATGCCACCTATTTGATAAGATGTCAGAGTAATAAAAATTAATTGATAGAAGAATGATGATTGCATTATGAGGAGGTACATATGGCAACAACAAATGGAAATAAGAAAGTGGTGCGGTGGATTTGCAGAAAATGCGGAAGAAAGACGATGGCAAGCAGTAAGCCGGGGGCGTTATGCGGCGGGAAGTGTAAAGCATCACCGGCAGGAGCGCATAGTTATGTTAAGGCATAAAGTGAGAAGGAGAGATATCTGCTATGGCAAATGGATTTGAGGAACGGTTAAGAGAATATTTAGATTCAGGGTTTCCTATTTTGTATATAAGGAGTTTTGAAGAAAACAAAGTGGATGAAGTGATTGCTAAGGTTTCCGGCAATCGTGAGCTAGTTGAATGGAATGAAGCCAGAGGATTTGTAGATTTTTTACATAAGAAACCTTTGGTAAAACGTGGCAGTTCCTTGGAGAATACGCTTGATTATCTGGATATGAATGAAGAGATTGACCGTAAAATCTTCGTAATCAAGGATGCGGCTTCTTATTTAGATGATCCCAAGATTGTTGCAAAAATCAAGCAATTAGCATTGGATATTGTCAAAGAACTGGATGGAACTATCATTATCGTATCCTCTGTTCTGAATATCCCGCGTGAGATTGAAAAGTTTGTGACGATTTTTACACTGGATGACTTGAATGAAAATGAGATTCAGGAAGTCATTCAGCAGTTTTTGGAAGAACAAGGCTTGCCACAGATTACAGATACCTTGTTAGAAGAGATGGCAAATGCCTTTAAGGGATTGTCACGTTATGAGATCAATAATATTTTGGCTCTAGCAATCGCTAACCATAGTGAGCTTTCTAAAAAGGATTTACAGTATATCTTTGAGCAGAAGCAGCAGATGATAATGAAATCTGGTATTTTGGAGATGATACCGGTTCGTGAAAGTATCAGTGATATCGGAGGTCTTGAAAATCTAAAGTCATGGTTGGCAAACAAGGAAAAGGTTCTGCGGAATATCAACAAGGCGGCTGACTTTGGTGTAGATATTCCAAAAGGAGTATTGATTGCAGGTATGCCGGGCTGTGGCAAATCTTTGACGGCAAAGGCTGCAGCAAACCAGTTTAATATCCCTTTACTCCGCTTGGATATGGGAAAACTAATGGGAAAATATGTCGGAGAATCAGAGGAAAATATGCGTAGAGCCATTGCACTAGCAGAGGCAGTTTCTCCCTGTGTCCTTTGGATTGACGAATTAGAAAAGGCTTTTGCCGGTATAGGGGAAGGACAAGGCGGTTCCGAGGTAACAACCAGACTGTTTGGAACTTTTTTAACATGGATGCAGGATAAAAAGACGATGGCATTCGTTATCGCAACTGCGAATAATATCAGCAAACTTCCACCGGAGTTGCTGCGTAAAGGGCGGTTTGATGAAATTTTTTATGTATCTTTGCCCAATGAAGCAGAAAGAAGGAAAATTTTTGAACTGCATATTGCTAAGAGACGGGAAAACGATCTGAACAGCATTAACCTCACAGAATTAGTAGAGGAAACGGATGGCTATAGCGGTGCTGATATTGAAGGAGTTGTAAAAGAGGGAATCGAATTAGCGTTTGTAAAAGGGGATGCTAATTTGACTACAAGGCATATTTTACAAGTGATAGAGGATACCCATTCTTTATCAGAAATCATGGGAGACGAACTTGAGGATATGGAAGAAGATTATGAAAACCGCCAATTTAAGCGGGCATCCCGATAATAGCAGTTTTCATACAGAATAAAAGTGTAATCAGTGGTTTTTATAACTATGGGAGATGATTATGGAAGAAAATAATATCATGTTGTCAGAGAATACAAGCTTTACTCATTCATTGAAAGAGTGGATTGATGAGTATTCTTCGCAAAAAGAGAAAGGCATAGAAGGATTTTTAGCAAAAAAGCTTAGTGAAAAAATATCCGGTATCAGTTCAGGGGAAATTGAAACGATTTCCCAAGAGATAAAAGAGGAAATCAATGCCTATGAAGCAGGCAAGCAGGAGATCCAACAGGCAGTAGATACAGGAGTGTCGAAAGAAGAATGGCTCTCGGAAAAGCTGATGGAGGAAACAGAAGGATTGAGTCCAGAGGATCAGGTTGATGTATTAGGAAGTATACACAGTGGATTGATGAACTCATTGGGAATCGAGGAAGAGCAGTCAGCAGAGCAGACAGAGGATGCACCGTTAGAAAACAATATGATTGCCAAGTCTATCGGGAATCTGGTGGCGGGCAGAGTAATGCAGATTCTGGGAGATGAGAGCGAGATTGAATCAGAAGATATTCCGGTGGAAAAATGTGAGTTTGTAGAGGAAGCGTTAAAAAACAACTCAGATGCGGAACTGAAAACATTAGCATCGGGCGCATTAGTTACGCTGCACCGCTTAGGAAAATTACCTATGATACCGCAGACAGTGCCGGTAAAAGCTTTGACCAACATAGCATGCTTCGCAGTAGATCATGCTAAGACGATATGCCAGATTGCCCGGAAGGAGATTTCACTTACAGAGGGACTGAGCCGGATCGCCCGCGATTCTTTTTCGGCAATGTATAGAATCATGTTAGGGAAAAACGGTAAACTCACTATGGCTGGTATTGTAGATGCTATGCCGATACTGGAAAAACCAATGGCTCTGGTCAATAAAATTTCCAAAGGAATCACGAATCTGCTGGGAGAAGAAAAAATCCAAGAAAAGATTGAAGTGGTAAGAGAGCGGATTGTCCCTGTGGCACAGAGCTTTGTAAGAGAGTTTGTCCAGACATCCATATCTGTGGTACAAAGCGTAGCATCAAAGATTAAGAACTTTTTGTTTGGTTGAAAACACTATTGATTGAAAGGAGATAGGAGCAATGGAGTATAATATTGATGAAAGTAAGAGAAAAGAAATTATGGAATATATAAATTACAGACGGCATAAAGGAGATTATGCTGTAACCAATAAACCTGGAATCAAAACACGGGAGATTATTGAAGAGACAGCAGAAAAATTTGATGTACCGTTTGAATATGTAAAAGAAATGGTTATGCCATCAAATGATAAGGAACAAGCATAGTCATGATAAGATGAGTTTCAAAGAAAAGAATATAAGGAGAGAAACATGGCAAAAAAGATTAAATTCCCATTGGAAATGCGAAATGGAGTACAGGCGAGAAATATTGACGAGTTACGAGAGTATTTCGATATTGAAAAAGTATTGGGATATCTTTTGGATGGGAAATTATTGACGTGGTTACAAGACCGTTACTATGTGCAGGAGGCAGAAAGTATCTCTAAATTAGATGTCTATGCGCCCAATACTAAAGAAGAATTGTGTAAAATATTAGGAGTGGAGTTAGAAGTAGGAGCAGAAAGTATTGATGTGCAGGACATTGAGAAACAAAAAGCAAGATTAAATACTTTGAAACAGTATACAGATGATGAAAATCTTTGGGATAAAGTAGATCAAGTGGCTTTCGATCAGGAGGATTTAGCCGATCTGCTGGATCAGGGATGCCGTGAAATCTATTTGTGTGGAGAAAATATACATATTCCGATGAGTGTCCATGATGTAAAATACATCGGTGTGAAGAAATTCTTTGTTGTTCTTGATGGAGAAAGTGGAAGCCAGTATCGCCGAGAGCATAAGATTAGTATCAATAATTTGAAATATGACTCTGGCGGTTTGGATGAAGGAGAAAACAGATATCTGGAATACGATTTGCCGGAAGCACTGGAACTGCTCACTCGGGAAGCGGAAAATGGCGAAGGCAGGGCAATGTGGATGCTGTATATGATATATACGCATGGTGGTTGTTGTATAGATCCGGATGCAGCCAAAGCAAAGGAGTGGTGCCTAAAAGGAAAAGATGTCGGAGATCCTTTGGCAACTTTATATTGTGCGCTGTTTTTCTCTGACAATGATGATGCGAAAAAACAATTATGTCAGTCTATCAAACCGAAAGTAAAGGAAATGGCGGATAATGGTGATGTGTTAGCACAGTTTGTTTATGGGGTATCATATATCAATGAAACAGATGAAGCTATTAATCATGAGCGTGCTTTGGAGTATTTGCGAAAATCTGCAAATGCGGGTTATTGGAGGGCGTATAAAATCATAGGGGATATATATATGGAGGAATTCGAGAATAAGGTTGATGAAGATGATAATGATGAACTAGATGATGCTCAAATCGAAAAAATGTGGAAATCCATAATAGATGAATGGTATACAAAGGGCGCTGATGCAGGAGATGTTGATGCTCAATTAATTTTAGGAGAGTTTTATGACAATTCAGGTCGAGGATATGACAAAGGTACCAATGAACAAATGCAAAATTTTCAGAAAGCAAGTGAATACTATAAAAAGGCAAGTGAACAATATTCCATTCACCTTAAACAACAATGGAAAGATGAAGCATTACGCATGTTAAACAATGTTCAAAAGGTGGAATGTCATTCCATGCTTTATGAAGCTGAAAAAGCGACAGGGTGTGATGATCTTTTTCTGGGGCTGCATGGGAAAACTTTTTCTACGGAAGATCAGTGTATATCTGCTGCAATGAACAGAATAAATAATTTGATAGACTGGTTAGAAAAATCATGGGAACGCGATCATCAAAGAATATGGGATGTAGTAATGGGATATGATGCAGGTTTTAGTAGTGATTTCAATCGATGGATTATAGATTATGCTGGAAAAATAATTGGAAAATCACCATATGAAATGAGTAAGCCAGATGTTTGTATTGGTGCATATGAGATACGAGATGATATAGCTAAAAATAAAAACTATGGCAATTATTCCTCTTATGAAGCGGAAAATAGTATACAATGTTTGGATGTGGGAGGAAATGACACTAATATTTTTCGACAAGCAAAGTGGAAGTTTCAGGGATGGAATGATGCATGCATTAATAAACAGGAAAAAGAAAAATGTGAGGATTTTGCAGAAGCAATGTATCAAGGTTATAAAAAAAGATTCATTGAGCCTTGGATTGATTGGGTCAATGAGAATTTTAAGGTGTAACTAAAGTAGGAAAAATTATAATAAAAAACAGTTTTATGTGTAGGTAAAAGAGGATATAGCGGTCTCCTTTCTGAAGATTTGCCGGACTGGAATCGACTCATGTTGGTGCAAGTTTGGTGCAGAGCATTTCCATGCCCGACAAACACTGTAAAATAGGCACTTTTTTGTAGTGTGATTGTTCGATTCCGGTCTGCGGCAGTGAGAAACCCTTGATTTTTCAAGGGTTTTTTGCTTAAAATAGTGATTTTACCCTTGCTAATTTTATGCGTGCCCAACTTTTGTTAGAAAAATTAAAGGAAGAAGTAGCAAAAATGGCGGCGCGCTGTGAGATGATTAATCCGGATAACCAGTCCGCGCCGCAGGAACTACAAGATAAGCATTATTTTAGAAAGCATGGAGAAAATGCTTATTATGGGCAGAAATGATGTTAGTTTTTATTTTGTAAATACTTTCTTAAAATTTTCCGTCATTTTTGCATCTAACAGACCATTTTTTTCGCATTCCTCAGAAATTTTGTCTGCGGCATAGGCATATTCTCTCTGGTCGTCGTCGTGGTTAATCATAATGCTAAGACTTTTATAGTCAGGGTTCGTTTTAATCCAGGATAGCATATGCACATCACCATCACTATTGCCAAAACCGAGAACAGGACATTTGCCAATTTGATTATAAATACGGTAGCTTTTTAATTCATTCCAACAGCCCTCATATTTGCCGGTTGGTCCCATCTTTAAGCCGTCGGTATCATCATAATCTAATATGAGATTGGAGCCGATGCTATGGGCGTAATCCGCATTAAAATAATAGTTTGCCCATGCGTATGTGAGAGAATTGCAGTTTCCTGAAACAAAATAGATGTCAAAATCGTTTGCTTTCAGATAATCATACATTTCTACCATTGGTTGATAGACAATTTCGCTGTACTTCAGTTTTTTGTCCTTATCGAAATAGTCGTTCTGGTGCTCGAGAAGATAATCTTTCACCTCTGCGGGGGTCTTTTTTGTCATGGCATCATTATCTATTTTCTTTGCCTTTTCCGCAATCAGGGTTCCGTCAATGTCTGTTACCACAATGCGGTCTTCCGGTGGAATATAGGATTTGCTTTTGGGATTGGTTGCTTCTTTGACAAAGTTTACAATCTGCTTTTTAACACCCTTTTGATTCCATGATTTTAAGGAGTCTGGAGATTTTGCATTTGACGAGGCTTTGTATGTCTTTTGATATACATTTTTCTTTTTGGATTTTGATACAAAGGTTTCGTTTACAAAAATATCCTTGGGAGAATCTTCTGTCTCTTCGACGGGAGCCTCTGTTGCAGGCGCTTCAGTGGGAGCCTCGGACGAGATGGCTTCAGATTTAGAAGTATTTTGTTGGGTGTTGTTTTGGGTGCATCCGGACAATATTGTAGTAGCCGCAACAGCTGCACAGATTACCATAGTAATGTTTTTTTTAATTCTCATAGTTTTCCTTCCTTTCAATGTCTGTTAATGAGTGTTATCGCTTTAATAATACTATTAAATATAGCATAAAGATTGTTCGGAAACAATTCATTTTTTATACAAACATATAATTAAAATAGGTTTCTTTAAAAGCAACACACCGGTTTCCAAAAATTAAAAGAAAATTAGTCAAAAACGGAATCCATGTGATATGCCTTTTGTCAAGTGGACAAGGCAAATATAACATGGACTCCGTTTTCGTTCTATGTCCATTCTATAATTATTCTTGACTACCAAAAAAACCTAACAGCTTTTTTGCCTGCGCTTTGTTTGAATCAATGAAAAACAACTGGAATAATATATCCTTTTCCACGAAATAAGCCGCTTTGTAACCTTCCCCCGAACTATTAACGAAGTAGGCATTTTTTCCATCTTGATATTCATAAATTTCTTTTTTACCTGTGTCACCATAACCCCAGTCTTTCTTGTCATAACCCTCTAATGCAAACATACCATTTAGTCGATAGCTCACACCTTGATAGGAAAGAGCCATTGAAAGATGACCAACATGATATTTAGGTTCAATTCCCACCATGATTTCTGAGTATGATACTTTATCAGCACAAGGAAATTCCAACTTCGTAAGCTGGTTCATCTCCTGATAGGAAGTAAATATCTGAGTATAGAAGGGGTTATCATCCTCACCAGGCAGAGACTCTGTTTCTGCATCGTTAATAAAAGCCTCTACATCCATATTGACAGGATTGATTTTACCAAATTCATCGTCTTTTTCGTTGTTTACCGATAGTGTAAAAAGACCGGGTATGGACTCTGCAAAGCCGATGAGATTTTCATGCTGCCAAAGCCCCAGCACGCATGCGATGGCGAAAGCTGCAGCGGCAACTTTCCAGGTAGCACCATTCTTCAGAAGGGTTCTGTTTGCATATCTTTCCTGCTCCCTATCTACTTCATTTAATACTTTCTCCGTAATGTAGGATGGTTTCCGGAGTTCGTTCATTTCACGTTGATAATTTTCCTTAAAATTCATATTCCTTCCCGCCTTTCTGAAATATCTGTTTTAGCTTCTCTCTCCCTCTGGACAATCTGCTGGAAACGGTGTTTTCTTTCATATGAAGCATCTTTGCGATTTCCCGTATACTGTATTCTTCATAATAAAATAAATGTAGAATCATACGGTATTTGTATGGCAGTTGTTGCATACATTCTGTGAGATATCCCGTTGTTTCTGCCCCATAGCTTTCCCTCTCCTCTTGGACCAATTGATGGTCTACTGTCACTTTCCGACACCATGCAGATTTCCAATAATCCTTGCAGCAATCGTTTGTGGCTTTTAGCAGCCACGCTTTTAAATGTTCTTCATTTCCTATTTGTTTTTTTTGACGTAAAAGCTTGATGCAGACTTCCTGAAAAACATCGTCTGCCTGTGCCCTGTTTTTCACTTGCACATATGCTGCACGGTAAATGGTATTTCCGTACTTCTCTATGATGTTTTCTATTTCTGTACGGCTATAGCTGTCCATGTCTCTTTCCCCCCTTTCTATATGGAATACGAATTAAAACAGAAATTTCTTGCATTTTACCAAAAAATTGATGGTTTTATGATTCTTCCTAAAATTGACGGTAACAATTTTTTGGACTAAAAGTCCAATGATAAATTTTTTGTAACATGGTATCCTCATAGTAAGCTCTTTTATGTAGCTGCTGGTAAGAGAATTTATGTTTTTACAAATGTGCAAGTGTTTTGACATATTCTTATCCAGGCGATATAATCAATATACAAATAGAGGGGATAATATACAATGATTACTTCTTATGAGGAACAGAAGAAACGGATTCAGCAGTTTCGACCGATAGACGATACGTTTTTTGAGGTGCTGGCGGATGATGTGAATTTTTGTCAGGAGCTACTCCGTGTCATCTTAGAAGACAAGGATTTGACAGTCCAGTCCATAACACCGCAGAAAGATGTAAAAAACTTAGTAGGACGTTCCGTGCGTAAGGAGGTTCGAGTGCTATGTGTAGAGTGATGGAGGAGTATGTACAGGAACGTGAACAGATGCTAATAAGTGAAAATATTAAAAATGCATTAGATGAAGGAATAACACCGGAGAAGATTGTAAGCATTTTCAAGGTGTCCATGGAACGGGTTCTTGAGATACAGAAAGAAAGGACTTCTAAATAGTGGAAGACATAACAGTCCCTCTTTTCCTTTTGTATTTTGCGAGGTGCAAAACGTATCACCTGTTCTGAAATCCCTTATTTTACAGGGATTTCAGAATGCGGGATTGTTCGATTCCGGTCTGCGGCAGTGGTTAGATTGACTCTGAACCCTTATTTTATGGAGGTTTCAGAGTTTTCTTTTTGCGAAAAGCGAGGTACAAGTACTGAGAATTGCAGATAAATATGCAAAATGATATGATATTATTATGTAAGTTATTGGAAAATCATTAGCAGCAGCCTAAGGATTCAGATGGGAGTGACAGGATGAAAAATAACAAGAAAATGCTTCTTTTTTTCTGTGTGCTATTGATAATAGGAGGTGGAATTCTAGCAGTGAAAACTGCGTTTAAGAATGTGCCGAATCAGAAAATTTCTGGTGACCGGAAAGAGGAAAATATGAGCTGGAAAGAAGACAGGGAAGATAATCATAAAACGGAACAGCAGGGGATGCGCAAGATGAGCAATTATCTAAATAATGGTATTGATGCAATACCGTCAGGATATTATTCCAGTATGAAGAAAGGTGGAACAGTTGAAAAAATCTCCTATATGACAAAGGATTATACAGGGGATATGGAAGCATATAAAAAAAGTGCCATGATATATTTGCCCTATGGCTATGAACCGGCAGACAAAGAAAAAAGATATGATATTTTATATTTGATGCATGGCGGTGGTGATGATGAGCAATGGTATTTTGGAGACGGAGAGTACGATTCAGATTTGAAATGTATACTTGACCATATGATTGCAAACGGGGATTTGCCACCTTGCATTGTGTGTACGCCTACCTATCAGAACCCTTATAGTGCCAGTGAAACAGAAAGTGTAAAATATTTTTCTGAAGAGTTTAGAAATGATCTCATTCCGGCAGTGGAAGGGCAATATAATACCTACTATGACGCTTCTTCCGCGAAAGATTCCCGGTGGCACAGAGCATTTGGCGGATTTTCCATGGGAGCGGCAACTACTTGGTGGATTTTTGAGAAATGCATGGACTTGGTGGCTGGTTTTATTCCCGTTAGTGGTGATAGTTGGTGCGGTGGGGCTACCGGAGAAAAGAAAGTGATACATTTGTCGGAAAATGTGGAAAAACAAGGATACACAGCACAAGATTTTCTACTGTTTTACGGCTGTGGGGATGTGGGTGATATTGCCTATAACAATGTCACTTCCCAAGTAAAGGCTATGAAATCGGGGGAAGACATTTTTAAGTATTGCGAAAATTTTAAGGACGGTAATTTCTATTATGGGAAGATAGAAATGGGCGGTCACGACATCAATACGGCTTGCGCAGTAGTGTATAACGGTTTGCAACGGTTATTTTCTGAGCGTAGGACGGTGGAGAGTTATTATGAATGGGCAGAAGGGATTATGTTAGAGGAGGAACCGGAGAATACCGGTAAGAAAAAAACAGAAAATGAATACGGGAAGCTTAAAAAATATCAATATTATTCCAAGACAGCAAAACGGCAGACTAATGTGAATGTATTGCTTCCACCATATTATTCGAAGGAAGAATCCTATCCGGTGTTGTATTTGCTGCATGGCTATTATGATAATGAAGATTGGATGGCGAGCGAGAGCGTAGAGTTAAAAAGGGTTCTGGGTAATTTGAACAGTGCGGGAAAAGCAAAGGAAATGATTGTTGTGATGCCGTATATTTTTTGCAGTCCAGAAAAGGAAGAATGCACAGAGATGAATTTAGAGAATTCTCTGTGTTATGATAATTTTGTCAATGATTTACTCACAGATTTGAAGCCGTTTATTGAGAAGAGATTCTCGGTGGCGACAGGGAGAGAAAATACAGCCATCACAGGATTTTCCATGGGTGGAAGAGAGGCGATTTATATTGGCGCCAAGCATCCGGAACTCTTTGGCTATGTGGGTGGAGTATGCCCCGCCCCGGGATTAACCCCGGGAAGTGATTCCAGTCAGCATCCGGGACAGCTGAAGGAGGAGGAACTCACCTTCCCGGAGGGACAGGAACCCTATTTGTTTTTGCTGAGTGCAGCACAGGAGGATCCTGCGGTGGGAAATATCCCATTTATGTTAAATAACATGTTGGATAAAAATGAAGTTAGGCACCTCTGGAATGTTATCCCGGAGGGAGGGCATGATGCCAGCAGTGTGAGAGTACATTTATATAATTATTTAAGAATGATTTTTCGCTATAG
>JAFLTA010000039.1 GCA_022510685.1 Lachnospiraceae bacterium
TGAAAGCAACGACGCTATTTCGCTCTAGCCGGGGACTAAACAGGGTTCAGATAGGGAGCGTTATGCTATGACTAAAAGACTGTATCATAAAACAAAGAATGGCTTTGACGCTTTTGGCATAGTATGTTATGATAGCAATATCGGAAATACTTCCACGGGGTATGGCGTAGTTTGGTAGCGCGCACGACTGGGGGTCGTGAGGTCGCAGGTTCAAATCCTGTTACCCCGATATACATTTACATTTTCTAAGCGCCTATTTAACCTGCCTCGCGGACATGCAGTGTTGAAATTGGCGCTATCATGTTTTGAGGAGGAATTTATGAAGAAATGTTTGTGGTTTACTCGTTTACGAAGGATGATTCCTGTGGCACTTTTAGGATTATTAGTGATGAGTGGTTTTTCGGCTCAGGTGGCAGCTTCTGTCGTCGCCTTCCAGGAGCAAAATCTGGACTACTCGGATTCCCTGGAGACGCTTACCAATCCGGAGAGAGGATTTTATGAGGCATATTGCATTCATCTAAAGCCGGAGGGGACATCTCCTATCGACCCTAAAAATAATCTGGTACATTTACGAGTTGACCTTTCCGCGTTTTCTGACAATGCACTTTTGGATGAAAAGAATCAGGTATACGGGGAGAGTATGCCGTTGACTGCGGATGCTTTACAGGTGTTGGGTCAAATATTGGAAAATATTAAAGGACGGGGACATTCTGCAATTATACGTACCTGTTATGATCCATTGTACAATGGAAAGTCAAACTATGAGCCGGATCAGGACACGATTATCGGACATTTACGGCAGTTGGGAGCTCTTTATACACAATACAAAGATGTCATTTCCTATGTGGAGTTGGGAACATACGGACCGTGGGGTGAAATGCATACCAGTAAATGCTGTACCACGGAAAATGTCAGTGCAGCGTTGAATGCCCTGCTGGCAGTAACACCGGAGGATATCAAAATCGGTGTGCGTACTCCCAATTATGTGGCAGCCTGGCTGGGAATTAAAAATAACAATACGGAATTTGACGTAGAATCCGATGTGTTTAAGCAGGCGGTAGCAGCAAAAGGCAGTTCGGCATATCGTGTAGGAATGTTTAATGATGGCTACCTGGGTTCCGGTACGGATTTGGGGACTTATGGCAGCATTTCCAGAGCCAATGGTGTAGCCTGGCTGGGGATGTTTGCGGATTATACTCTGTATGGTGGTGAAGTGGTAGCGGATGCCACGGGCTCCGGCTCTTATATCGGACCGTATAATTCTATCGAATACATATCCGATGAGGGATTTAAAACCCATACCAGTTATTTGAATATCGCATGGAATAATAATGTGATTGCATCATGGAAAGACCTTGTATACAGCAAGGCGGGAGATGAATACGACGGTCAGACGGGATTTAAGTATGTAGATGACCATCTGGGCTATCGTCTGGTGCTTCGGAATTCTAAGTTGGCGGACGCTGCACCCGGCGGTAATTTATCACTTGCCCTGCAGATAGAAAATGTGGGATTTGCTAAAGTGGTAAACAGCAAAAAGGCGAGTATCATCTTAAAGAATGAAACCGGACAGATTTATGAGATTGCCTGTCCGGGGATCAATCCAAGCGGTATTGTTTCCGGGCAGAATAATAATTTATCGGCGGCTGTTTCTCTGCCGGACGACCTTGCATTGGGCGCGTGGAATGTCTATCTGCGCTTTTCCAAATATGGGGATTACACGACAGATAATAATTATCAGTGTATCCGTTTTGCTAATACGGCACAGTATTGGGATGAAATTTTGGGAGCCAACTACATCGGCACTGTAAATATTGTGGAGCAGTTACCGCAAACACCTCCTGTCGGTGATGGTCAGGGGGATAATAGTCAGAGTAGTGGCGGTCAAGGAAATAATAACCAGTCCGGCACCATCACGCAGGGAAAGGATAATAAACCCGGCGTTGCCGCAACGGCAAAGAAACCGGCGAAAGCGAAGATTCTCTCTCTGAAGAATAAAAAGGGTAGGAAAATATATATCAAAATCAAAAAGCAGTCGGGTGTTACGGGCTATCAGATTGCATATGGGACTAAAAAGTCTATAAAGAAAGCAAAAAAGAAATTTACGAAAAAACGGACTGTTACGTTGAAAAAATTGAAAAAGAAACGGACTTACTATGTTACCGTAAGAGCATACCGGAAGGTAAAGGGAAAAAAGGTATGTGGCAAGTGGAGCAAGTGGAAACGCATTAAAGTCCGGAAATAATATGCATGGTGTTTCATCATCGTGAAATGGGGGTTTTTTATGAGAAAAAGAATCGGTGTTAAAATTCTGGTGGTTTTTATTGTTGTATTTTTGATATGTGGTGCAGGCTTTGCAGCATTGACTGCAGAGGTGCAGAGCATGAGCCGCATTAATGAAAAGATTGGCGGAGTCTATTTGATTAGTATTGAGGAAATTGACAGTATATCCATTAATCTGGCAAAGCTCAATGCGGATATGAAAGACTACTTTATGGCATCTGACAAAGATGCACGAAAATCTGTTACCAGTGATATTACCGTGTTGCAAGGAAATATATTGTCTTCTCTGCAGGTATTACAGGATTCCTCAGATACCGAGCGTCAGGATGAGACGATAAAGCGGCTTGTGGATGCTTATGATAGTTATTGTGCAGTCTATAATGATACATTAGACCAGATTGCGTCGGGAGCCCTTAAGACTCCGGAAGATGTTTCTGCGCAGACAGACGAAACACTAACTAACGTACAGCTCTATATCCAGTCTGTGAGTATATTGAATACTACAAATATGATTCGTGGTCAGAAAAATCTGGCGACAGCTACAAAGGAATGCCGTATTGTGATGGTGATTGTTGCCATTTTATTGGTAGTGGCCTTTGCCGTAGGTATGGTTATCACTTATTTTACCATCGCCAGACCTACGAAAAATGCAACCAAGGAATTGGATGAAATTGTGGGCAGTATGGAAAGCCGTCAGGGTGATTTGACGAGACGTGTCAAGGAGAGGACAAACGATGAGGCAGGTCAGTTGGTTGTGGGTATCAATAAATTTATTGGTACGCTGCAGTTAATCATCCAACAGATTAAAGTGCAGTCGTCTTCTATGATGGAGAATGTACAGTCTGTCAATGAACAGATGGAGTCAGCGGATGTCAGTATTTTAAATGTATCAGGAGCAATGCAGAAACTTGCTGCCAGCATGAGCGAAATTTCTGATGTGGCAGAAAATATCAATGAGAGGACGGAGGAGGTAGCGAAGTCGGTAGCAGATATTACTGACAAGGCTGCCCAAGGCTCTGAACTGGCACAGGAGGTTCAAGAGCGTGCAGACCAACTGAAACGTCAGGGAGTGGATAAAAAGCAAAATACAGGCGTGATGGCAGAAGATATCCGGAGAGTTCTGGAGGAAGCGTTGGAAAAGAGTCAGGATGTTAAGAAAATCAATGACTTGACCTCAGAAATTTTGGAAATTTCTTCACAGACGAATTTGTTGGCACTCAATGCATCTATTGAGGCAGCTAGAGCTGGGGAAGCAGGAAAGGGATTTGCCGTTGTTGCTGATGAAATCAGACAGTTAGCAGATTCCAGCAGAGATACGGCAAATAAGATTCAGGAAATCAGTGTGGAAGTTACCAGTTCAGTAAGCGATTTGGCAGATAACGCAAATAAGATGATAGATTTTATCATGGAAGTGGTTATGCCTGATTATGACACGCTGGTGGATACCGGTACAAAATACAGCATGGATGCCAGCGACTTTGAGAATATTTTGAATAACTTTGCAAAGAATGCCAAGGCATTAAGTGAGACTATGGAGACGGTAAAAGATTTAGTCAGCAATATTTCTGTGACAATTGCAGAGTGCTCGGATGGAATACAGGATACATCAGAAAATGCCAATGGTCTGACGCAAAGCGTATCTCAGATACGTCAGGAAGTCAACCAGACAGCATTATCTGCGGATAAGCTGATTCAGGAAATTGATATGTTCAAGAATGTATAGAAAAATATTTTTTCTGATTGGGATATAAAATTGAGAAATTTAGTTTGCCTGACTCAGGGCAGCAGAATGGAGGGATAGGATGAAAAAGAGAGCATTGATAACTTGTACTTTATTTGCGCTAATGCTTCTGGCAGGGTGTGGTAAAAGTGAGGAAGTAACTACTTTACTTATGTCGGATGTGCAGGAAGGAGAACATCCCACTGCCATTGCTTGTGACAAATTTGCATCTATGGTGAAGGATAAAACAAAGGGAAGAGTTAATATAGAAGTATACCATGGAGATACTTTGGGAAGTGAGGGAGAACAGTTGACACAGGTCACTGTAGGTGGTATTGATTTTGCCCGTATTTCCGGTCAGGTATCTTCCTATGAGAGCAGACTGAGTGCATTTCAGTCCCTGTATTTGTTCGATTCTGAGGAGGATATGTGGAAAGTTCTGCACGGCTCCAAGGGAGATGAACTGTTAGAATCTTCTGCATTGCAGGATAGTAACATTCTCGGGTTGGCATGGTTTAGCGGGGGCTCCAGAAACTTTTACAATAATCAAAAAGAGATACATACCCCGGCAGATTTAAATGGACTTAATATACGTGTTAATACAGACCCGATGATTAAGTTTTTAGAAAATGCAGGTGCAACTCCTAAGAATATTGCTTATAATGATATTTATGATTCTATAAACAGTGGTGTTATTGATGGTGCAGAGAATAACTGGCCATCCTATATTTCCACAGACCATTATAAGGCAGCAAAATACATAACGATTGACCAGCATACCTGTATTCCGGAAATGCTTCTCGTATCTAAAAGTGCCTTTGAAGCTTTGGATGCAAAAGATCAGAAGATTGTAAAAGAATGTGCGGAGAAGGTGGCAAAAGACCAGATTCAGGCGATGAAGGATTATGAGGGGAAAGCCATTAAGACAGCCAAAAAGGCAGGCTGTGTCATCACGGAATTGACAGAGGATGAATCACGGCAGTTTCGCGATGCGGGACAGATAGTGAATGAGGATGTATGTGCAGGCCAGATGGATACGATACAGTGGCTTACAGGTAAGTAGCGATTAATTGATAATGATAAAATAGAATGGTAATTTTTATGGAGGATATTATGAGTACAAGAATAGGAATTATGGGATATGGTAATTTAGGTCGTGGTGTGGAGTGCGCCATTAAACAAAATGATGATATGGAATTGGCTGCAGTATTTACCCGCAGAGACCCGTCCACTGTATCTGTCTTAACGGATACGGCGGCAGTTTGTCATGTGGATGATGTGATGGCATGGAAAGATAAAATTGATGTGATGATTTTATGTGGTGGAAGTGCCACGGATTTACCGGAGCAGACAAAATTGTATGCAAAGGACTTTAATGTAATTGACAGTTTTGATACCCACGCACGGATTCCGGAGCATTTTGGTAATGTGGATGCCGTTGCAAAAGCAAATTCTCATGTGGCGATTATCTCAGTGGGGTGGGACCCGGGAATGTTTTCTTTGAATCGGCTTTATGGAAATGCAATCCTGCCGGAGGGATGTGATTATACGTTCTGGGGGAAGGGTGTCAGTCAGGGGCACTCTGATGCCATACGCCGGATAGATGGCGTAAAGAATGCTAAACAGTATACCATTCCCATAGATGCGGCTTTGGAGGCAGTCCGTTCCGGTAGCAATCCGGAGTTTACAACCAGACAGAAGCATACGAGAGAATGCTTTGTCGTGTTGGAAGAGGGTGCCGACGCTGCAAAAGTCGAGGAAGAGATTAAGACAATGCCAAATTATTTTGCAGATTATGACACTACCGTCCATTTTATCAGTGAAGATGAATTACTTGCCAATCACAGCGGTATTCCCCATGGAGGTTTCGTACTGCGTAGCGGCGTGACCGGCTGGAACAAAGAGCACAACCATCTGATAGAATATAGTTTAAAATTGGATTCCAATCCGGAATTTACTTCCAGTGTACTGATTGCTTATGCCCGCGCAGCACATCGTCTGCAAAAAGAAGGTCAAAGCGGATGTAAAACGGTATTTGACATCGCACCGGCATATTTGAGTGCCAAGAGTGGTGAGGAGTTGCGAGCCACTATGCTGTAATACTCCATTATTGCAAGCGGTGGGATTCTGTTTATGAAATCATTTTGATTTGCGCCGATTAAGTATTGGTTGTAAAATCAGAGCCAAGTAGGCGTTTAAAGCAGTAGGCAATATCACGGATAGAGAAGAAAGAGCATAGCACGTCATTATAATTATTTTATAGCATGCTTGATGCGCTTGGATATGATTTAAAGATTGTTAAACATGAACCATAAAGTGATTATGAGCCTCAGATATACAATCTATCTAATTTATACCGGTATTTTGCCATAAAAGCCGACCTCCAATCGCTAGATTTTGGTCTAACTTTTGGGGGTCGGTTCACTCTATCCGAGTGGTGGTTGCTTTGTTCTAATTTCGCTTTAATTTACAGTCTTCGGAGATTTATTTCCTGCATTCTCTTTCTGATGCTGTCTGCCCTCTAAATCTATCGTATATTCACCGTCATAAATCAAATCGGACATAGTCACAAATTCATAGCCTTTTTCTCTTAATCCGTCAATCAGTTTTGGTAAAGCTTCTGCGGTGTATTTGGCACCGTTGTGGCACAGGATAATGGAGCCGTTGCCCAGATTTTTATGGTTCAGTACAGTCTTTATGATGGAATCCACACCGTAGTCTTTCCAGTCTAAGCTGTCCACATCCCACTGGATTCCGTGGTAGCCGCACTGACGAAGGCTTTGAATGAGAGTGTCATTATATTCCCCATAGGGTGGTCTGAAAACCTGCATGCTGACTCCGGTTAATTCCATCACCTTATCATGTGGGCTCATGATTTCTTTTTTACATTCCTCTGCTGACAGTGATGCCATGTGCTTGTGGTGTTCGCTGTGATTGCCCAGTTCATGCCCGGCGGCGGCAATAGCTTTTACATCGTCCGGATACTTTTCAATCCACCCTCCGGTCATAAAAAAAGTAACTTTGACTTGTTTTTTGTCCAGGATGTCTAATATTTTCCGTGTATCCTGGTTGCCCCAAGCAGCATCTAGGGATAAGGCAATCATTGGTTGATTGGTATCCACACAATATATAGGCAGTTCTTTCTCATGTACCAGATTATCTGACATGGTAGTTGTCGTTGCCATCATTTTCTTCTGACTGTATGTAATTGCCAATCCCGCAATGAGAATGACCGACAAGGTAAATAGTCCTGTCCCAAGAAAGGAGCGGATTTTCCGACTTTCTTCCTGATAAAACTTTTCTGTCAGTTTCATACTGCACTCCATTCTGAAGCGTATTCCGTAAAGAACGCATCATATTATATTTCTTTCCTATGTATATGATTGATTATGGCAAAGCATTCTCTTTTTGCATATACATTCCCGATGTAAATAGAAATCATGGGATTGAGGCAGAATTCCGGCTTGCGCCGTTATACCATGTGTAGTTGCACTTTTACAGGTTTTGTTTTATGATAGGAAAGATGTATGGATGATATCAGTATGGAGGAAACCGATGAGAGATATTAAGAAACCGGAGTTTATGTTGGAGGCGCTGAGAGGGCGACGGGGCTTTATCGCGATACTGGAAATTCTTATTGCCTTTGTTGTTTTTTTGGTCAGTACCATAGCTATGGGAATTATAGAAGTTCCCCTGTTGATGGGATATATGTTGAGTGATGATGAATTTATGTCCATTGTTTCAGACATGGCAAATGGTCAAATGGATACGACGACTTATTACGCGAAAGTGCAAAGTATGGCGTTGAATATACCGGAGTGGCTCAAGATATGTATACTTCTGCTGGAAATCCTTATGATAATCGTTATTCTCCTTTATTGCCGTTTTCTGGAAAAAAGGAAATTGCGCACTATGGGTTTTCGGAAAAAGAACATGATTTCACAATATTTATTGGGAGCACTGGGGGGAATCCTGTTTTTTTCAGTGGCATATTTGATTTGTATCGTGACGGGAGGTATACGATTTAAGGGCTTTTCTGATAATATTGCCCCAATCTATATAGTGGGTTATTTTGCCGGTTACATGATACAGGGAATGGCGGAGGAAGTGCTCTGTCGCGGCTACTTGTTTGTATCTTTGTCGCGAAGAAATTCTGTTGTGTACTCTGCTGTACTCAGTGCCCTTGTCTTTTCTGTGCTACACGGTTCCAATTCGGGAGTGAGTCTTTTGGCGCTTCTTAATATTTTTCTGTTTGGAATTTTTGCTGCATTAATGTTAGTTTACTTTGAAAATATTTGGATTGTGGGTGCATTTCATAGTTTTTGGAATTTCGCCCAGGGAAATCTGTATGGAATTCAAGTCAGTGGAAATGCGTTGCAGCCGTCTTTTTTTGTCAGTGAGAACCATTCAGGAATGGCTTTCATAAATGGAGGCAATTTTGGAGTTGAGGGAGGACTCGGTGTCACTGTAGTATTTGTATTAGGGATTGCCGTGTTATTATACTTGCTAAATCAACAGGGAAAACTTGCAGAATGGAAAGGACTGCGTCCTAAAACGAATGAATATAATAATTATGTACTTCGTCCTAATGTAGCGCCCAATTATGGCAACGGTAATCCGCAGAATCCAAATGGACAGTACGGCAACGGCTATCCGCAAGCGCCAAACGAGCAGTATGGGAACGGTTATCCGCAGGCGCCAAATAGACAGTATGCCGACGGTAATCTGCAGACTCCAAATCAGACAGTGCCGACACAGCCTGTCAGAACGGAAAATATGGGCACAGAGCCGGGAGAGACTCCATGGCATCCGGACAATGAACCACAGGAGCCGGAGAATCAATTTGATGCAAATTATTTCAAGGAGTAGGATTTATTAATTCAGATAGAAAATAATTATGTACCATTACGCTGTTCATCACCATTCTTTATCTGTACCTGATGAGGGTGTTGATTAGTATTTTTCAATCAAGTAAATTTCTGTCATGTAAGCAGACCGATATTCCATCAAAGGTAGTTGGACGCCATCGGTGCTTTATCCTGTTTTGCAGGATATTAGCACCGCTATGTGCGTTCACTAGCGAGAGCGTGCCCTTGATGGAATATCGGTCTGTTAGACATGACAGATCATAATAGTATAGGGTTGCACAAAATCAAATGTTTATGCTTCTTTTCGTGTCTGCAGGTTTTTAGCCGCCGTGGAAAGCATCAATTTAATACGGTTTAGCTGGTTTACCTCACTGGCACCCGGATCATAGTCTACCGCTACAATATTGGAATCCGGGAACTGATGTCTCAGTTCTTTGATAACTCCCTTTCCTACCACATGGTTTGGCAGGCAGCCAAAAGGCTGAGTACACACGATATTTGGCACGCCGGAGTGTATCAACTCAATCATCTCACCGGTTAAGAACCAGCCTTCTCCGGTCTGGTTTCCGCAGGAAACGATAGGAGAAGCATATTCCGCCAACTTTGCAATGGGCACCGGTGGTTCAAACCGCTTGCTGTCCGCAAGTGCATTTCGCATCGGCTTGCGATAGTGCTCAATAAACTGAATGGCAGTGTTGTTAATAAACGCTCCGGATTTTTTCTTGCCCAGGTATTCTGCCTTGAAGTTGGCATTGTACAGACAGTACATGAAAAAATCAATCAAGTCCGGACAAACTGCCTCGGCACCTTCGTTTTCCAAAAGTTCTACGAGGAAGTTGTTGGCGAGGGGCAGGAATTTTACGAGAATTTCACCTACAATACCCACTCTTGGTTTTTCGATATTTCGCAGCGGCAATTCGTCAAAGTCCTTCACAATCCCCCGGATATTTTTCTTGAATTCACTGTGTTTTCCGTTTTGAACGGACTTTTGTACAATCTTCAGCCACTTCTGGTGAAGGGCATCGGCAGAACCGGGTGTTGCCTCATAAGGACGGGTTTTATATAATACCCGCATAAATAAATCGCCGTAAACCAGTGCCTGCAAGGCACGGTCTGCTAACTTGTAATTGAGGTGCAGTCCCGGATTTTTTTCGATTCCGGCACTCATAGAAATAACCGGAATCTGAGACATTCCCGCCTTTTCCAAGGCACGACGGATAAATCCGATATAGTTTGTGGCACGGCAGCCGCCACCGGTCTGAGTAATGATCAGAGCTACCTTATCCAAATCGTATTTTCCGGACAGTAGTGCCTGCATAAACTGTCCCACCACCAAAAGGGAAGGATAGCAGGCATCGTTATTCACATATTTCAAGCCATAATCCACGCATTCAATCGTGCTCGGCAATACTTCCATATGATATCCGCAGGAAGAAAGTGCCGTTACCAGAATATCAAAATGGATGGGTGACATCTGTGGCACCAGAATCGTGTAATCTTTGCGCATCTGTTCCGTGAATACCACTCTGTGATGTGCGGTATCCTGTTTTATCGGAGCGATTTTTTTGCGCGCCCGTTCTCTCACTGCTGCCAAAAGAGAGCGGATACGAATGCGGGCAGCACCCAGGTTATTCACTTCATCAATTTTCAATACAGTATATATTTTATTTTGCAGTGTGAGGATATCACTCACCTGATCCGTAGTTACTGCATCCAGCCCACAACCGAAAGAATTGAGCTGAATCAAATCCAAATCATCCCGGCTCGCCACATAGGAAGCAGCCTGATACAGACGGGAGTGGTACATCCACTGATCCATAACGATGGTAGGGCGGTCCACCCTGCCCATCTCAGAGATACTGTCCTCAGTGAGAACAGCCACCCCGAAGGAAGTAATCAGTTCCGGAATACCATGGTTGATTTCCGGGTCAGTATGGTACGGTCTACCTGCCAGCACAATGCCGTGGCAGTTGTTTTCCTCCATATATTTAAGGACTTCCCGTCCCTTTTCAGCCATGTCGTCACGGACAGCCTGCATTTCCTTCCAGCCGGCAGATGCGGCGCGACGGATATCTTCTTTAGAGATACCGTTTTCTTCCGTGAAAAATTCTACCAGACGCTTCGTGAGTATCTCCTCGTTTTCAAAGGACATAAACGGGTTTTGGTAAATGATATTACCGTCTGCCAGTTCTTCTACATTATTTTTGATATTTTCTCCGTAGGAGGTGACGATCGGGCAGTTATAATGGTTGCCGGCGCCGTCTACCTCAATGCGCTCATATGGCACACAGGGATAAAAAATGTATTCCACTCCCTGACGAATCAACCAGGAAATATGCCCGTGAGCCAGTTTTGCCGGATAGCATTCCGATTCACTGGGGATAGACTCAATGCCCAACTCGTAAATCTTACGACTGGACTCCGGAGAGAGAATTACCCGGTAGCCAAGCTCCGTAAAGAAAGTAAACCAGAATGGATAGTTTTCATACATATTCAGAACTCTGGGGATACCTACACTGCCCCGCACTGCATGTTCTTCATCCAGTGGTTTATAATGTGCAAAGAGTCGTTTGTTTTTATAGTCAAATAAATTCGGAATATTATCTTTATTTTTTTGTCCGCCGATTCCGCGCTCGCAACGGTTCCCGGAGATAAACTGTCGTCCTCCGGTAAAACGATTGATGGTGAGCAGACAGTGGTTGGTACAGCCCTTGCACCGGGACATGGAAGTGTCAAAACGCAGTTCATTGATCTGCTCGATGCTCAGCATAGTGGACTCCTGTCCGGTATAATGCTCTCTGGCAATTAAGGCGGCTCCGAATGCACCCATAATACCGGCAATGTCCGGACGGACAGCCTTGCAGCCGGAAATACGCTCAAAGCTGCGTAGTACGGCGTCGTTGTAGAACGTACCACCTTGCACGACTACCCTTTCGCCCAAATCCTTCGGGTCAGTCAGTTTAATTACTTTGAGAAGGGCATTTTTTATGACAGAGTATGCCAGACCCGCAGAAATATCTGCCACAGTAGCTCCTTCCTTTTGTGCCTGTTTCACTTTTGAGTTCATAAACACGGTACAGCGGGAGCCAAGGTCAATGGGATTTTCTGCAAAAAGAGCCACTTTGGCGAAGTCAGCCACTTCATAATTCAGCGATTTGGCAAAAGTCTCAATGAAAGAGCCGCAGCCGGAGGAGCAAGCCTCATTAAGCTGTACTTTATCGACAGACTGGTTTTTAATTTTAATGCACTTCATATCCTGTCCGCCAATGTCCAAGATGCAGTCTACTTCCGGTTCAAAGAATGCGGCAGCATTATAGTGTGCCACTGTTTCCACTTCGCCCTCATCTAACAGTAATGCGGCTTTTAACAATGCCTCACCGTATCCGGTGGAGCAGGAGCGTACAATTTGTGCTTTTTCCGGCATTTTGCTGTAGATTTCCTTGATTGCTTTAATCGCTGTTTTCAGCGGACTGCCGTTGTTGTTGCTGTAAAAAGAATATAGCAGAGAGCCATCCTCGCCGATTACAGCCACCTTTGTCGTGGTGGAGCCGGCATCAATGCCTAAGAATAAGTCACCCTCATAGGTGGAAAAATCTGCTTTCTTTACATCATTCTCCGCATGTTTTCTGCAAAATTCTTCGTATTCCTTTTCGTTTTCAAATAGAGGTTCCAGACGTGTCACCTCAAATTCCATATGGATTTGTTCTGATAAATCTTCATTTAGCTTGCCAAGGCTGGATAAGCTTTCCTCCTTAGCGTTCATGGCAGCACCGGATGCTGCAAATAAGTGGGAATGTTCCGGTGCAATAATCTGGTCGCCCTCCAGGTTTAAAGTGCGGATAAACGCCTGCTTTAGCTCTGTCAGAAAGTGAAGGGGTCCTCCCAGGAAAGCCACGTTTCCGCGGATTGGTTTTCCGCATGCCAGACCGCTGATAGTCTGGTTTACCACTGCCTGAAAGATGGAGGCAGACAAATCTTCTTTTGTGGCACCTTCGTTGATGAGAGGTTGTATATCAGTTTTGGCAAACACACCACAGCGAGCAGCGATGGGGTAGATTGCCTCATAGTTTTTCGCATATTCATTTAAGCCGCTGGCATCGGTTTTTAAAAGAGATGCCATCTGGTCGATAAAAGAGCCGGTTCCACCGGCACAGATACCATTCATGCGCTGGTCAATACCACCGGTAAAGTAGATAATCTTTGCATCTTCACCGCCCAGTTCAATGGCAACATCTGTGTGTGGAGCATAATCTTTTAGAGATGTAGCAACGGCAACTACTTCCTGTACAAAGGGTATATTCAGATGTTTTGACAGAGTCAGACCACCGGAGCCGGTGATGACAGGGGAGACCGGTAAATCACCGAACTCTTCGTATGCTTTTGCAACAATGGCAGCCAAAGTCTCCTGGATATTGGCATAATGTCGCTGGTAGTCGGAAAAGATGATTTCCCCCTCTTTATTCAGCAATGCAATTTTAACCGTTGTGGAACCGATATCGATTCCCAATGTATTCATGTTACATTTCATAACAATACCCTCCATCCTGTATCTTGCAAAACTTCCGGTTTGTTTATATTTTTAGGTCGTTTGCTGCTGATTGCGGCAGCGCACTTACAAGCAGTGAAATTTTGATTCGACATAATATGTTATAATTCGTCACATTTTCCTATTATAATAGTATTTCATACGGATTGCAACAAAGTTTTCATGGTAATGGGTGGAAGCTTGCGGGCTCGTGTGCCTTACTCCGGCTTGTACCCGATTCATATATATGCTGTACGCAATCACAAAATACAGCAAACAGCGTATAGTATAGGGAGAGATTTTCTAGGTGAGTAATTATGAATTATGAGTATTGCAACGGATATACGCATACGATAAAGAGGGGGGATACCCTGTATGCTTTGAGCCGCCGTTATCAGGTTCCCTTGGAGTTATTGCTTCGTGCAAACCCCTATGTAGATGTGTACAACTTACAACCGGGAGAATCCCTGTGCATTCCCGTGAAAAAAGCAGAGGGATGTCGTTTTTGCCTCGATAACTTTATAAAGGATGGCAGAATGGCAGATATGCCGGAGGAGTCTTCCTCCGAGAATGTCAGTGAGCAAGTGACATTCTCGGAACAGGAGTCATCTACTCCATCCATGGATAATATGGATACCACAGTAACAATGTCACAGGAGCAGACTTTAGGGGCACAAAGCGGATGGGACGCCATGGATAATGCACCTGCACGCAGTGCCGTAAACAAGCAGAGGCAGTGCAAGCTGGTGACGGAGCGGGGTGAAACCATGGCATCACTGTTGGAAAAGGCTGACATGAGTTTAGAGGACTTTTTAGAGAAAAATACATGGGACACAGTCGCACTTCTTCCGGGCGTTGCCTACAAAAAATAGACGTTGGAAGTTCATTGACAAAGAAACAAGGGAACACTATAATGAAACGTATCATGGCGTTTTTATCCCCTATAGGGGGTGCTGTGGTACGTTTTTTGCTTTATAGGAAATCAAGAAGTTTCCTATAAAGTAAAAAACGCTCCGCGAGGATCGCACTGCGGCGGATTTGGAAGATGTTGCTTTCAGCAACCCGCCGCAGGCGTAGAGTTTCGCAAGCGAAACTCTTTCATATTTTGTTTTAGAATGGAGACCAGCTATGAATCAATGGTTGAATAAAATGGAAAAGAAATATGGCAAGTATGCCATACCGGATTTGACGCGTTATGTGGTGGGAATGTACTGTATCGGTGCTGTCTTAGGGATGTTAGATGACATCACGTTCTTACGGTTAAATATTTATTACAAATGGCTTTGTCTGGATATGAATGCTATTTTTCACGGGCAGATATGGAGATTGTTTACTTATCTTTTAGAGCCTTATGGATTTTACCGTGGTATGGGTTTTGTTATCAGTGTTCTGTTTCTGGTGATACAGGTAAATTTGTTTTTCATGTTCGGAAGGTCTTTAGAGCAGGCATGGGGGACTTTCCGTTTTAATCTGTATTTCTTCAGTGGTTATATATTGAATATCGTTGCTGCGTTAATATTATACCTCGGACCATTGCATGTTCCGGTATACTATGCCGGTTTTCAGTATATTTACTGGGCAATGTTCTTTGCTTTTGCAATGATTCGTCCCGATGTACAATTTCTGGTTTTTTTTCTCATACCGGTTAAAGTAAAGTGGCTGGCAATGTTAGATGCTATTTATATGGCATATTTGGTAGTGGAAAACACGGTGTTGGGTATCCGGTATATGAACGACGGCGTAAATGCGTTATATGGCTTAGGCTGCCTCAGTCAGGCGGCAGCAATTGTAGTTGCCATGGCAAACTTTTTAATATTCTTTTTCATGACCAGGGATTACCGTAAAATTTCCCCTCAGGCAGTGAGAAAGAGACAGCGGCAGATGAAAAAAAAGTGGGATTTTCGCTCTAATGTACATCAGGCTGAAGTAAAGAGAAAATTTAGTGTACGCCATCAATGTGCCGTGTGTGGTAGGACACAGGAGGAATTTCCGGATTTGGAATTTCGTTACTGCTCAAAGTGTGAAGGAAATTATGAATACTGTTCGGATCATCTGTTTACGCACGAACATGTGAAAAAATAGAACCAAAAGACGGATGACATACAATATTGACGGAAATACAGGGGCAGTAAATCATACGACACAAAACAACATCAGTAGGAGGAAACGATAAGGATGCTGATCATTATATTTATTACCATTGTGGCTGCTATGGCGACCATTTACGGATTTTTGCATATGGAGACCTGTTATCGTGTAACAGTACCCGCTAAGGGAAAGGGAAAGAAAAAGAAAAACAATCCCCAGCCGCAGGCAGAGATGGGTGTTTTGTTTGCGGTAATTATGGTATTGGCATTAATTACGCGTTATATTGCTGCTGCACAATATTTTGGCAATGAGACGGATATGAACTGTTTCATCCTATGGGGAGATATGGTATTTAATGACGGATTGAGCGGTTTTTATTCTTCGGATGCTTTTACGGATTATCCGCCGGGATATATGTATATTCTCTATGTGATTGGTGCATTGAGACATCTTATAGGTGTAGAGTGGGATTCAACGCTTAGTGTGGTGATGACAAAGACTCCGGCAATTATTGCGGACCTGGTGACGGGAGCTCTTTTGTATCAGGTTGCCGGAAAGCGTTGGAACAATGTGGGTGCAACGATTCTGGTATCCATATATCTGTTTGCGCCCGCTGTACTTATGGATGGTGCTATATGGGGTCAGACAGATGCCGTGTTTACTCTTTTTGTGGTTCTCATGTGCTATCTGGTGACGGAGCGTAAACTGATTCCGTCTTATTTTGTCTTTGCTGTCGGTATATTGTTGAAACCACAGACATTGATTTTTACCCCGGTTTTAATTTTTGGAATTATCGATCAGGTGTTTCTGGATGATTTTTCCTGGAAAAAGTTTTGGAAAAATCTTGGTTTGGGAATTGTAGCAATCCTGATGATTGGATTGTTTATGGTGCCTTTTGGATTCAAGGATGCACTGGCACAGTATAAGGATACAATGGGATCGTATAAATATGCGTCCGTAAATGCGTATAATGTCTGGACTTTATTCGGCAAGAACTGGACACCACAGACGGAGCAATTGCTGTCCATAAGTTATAAGACATGGGGAACCATATTTATTATTGTGGTGGTAGCCTGTGCTGTCTGGATTCATTTTCGTGCTAAAAATAATCCGTCCCGTTATTATTTTGCAGGAGCGTTTATTGTATCGGGAATGTTTCTTCTTTCTGTCCGTATGCATGAGAGATACATTTTTCCGGCAATCATTTTAGTATTGTTTGCCTATGCTATGCGTCCGCGCCGGGAAATGGCGTATTTATATACCGCATTGGCATCGCTGGCATTTATGAATATGGCTCATGTAGAATTTTACTATGACCCGACTGATTTTGATACAAAGGGATTGGTATTGCTGCTGATTTCTGCGGGAATGGTTGCAATGTTCGGTTATATGGTATACATAGCATTTACTCTGTATCATGGCAATGTATCGGAGAAAGAACTGGCTGGTCAGACACAGAGGGCTGTATCGTTAAAACAGCGGAAACAGTCGTTGCGGGCTGCGAGAAATGCGGCGGCAAGAGAGAGTAAGAAGGCACCTAAAATCACTCCGACCCGCAAGATGTCAAAGTTCGGGCGAGTAGATATTATTGGTATGATTGCCGTTACCGCTGTGTATGGGATTGTTGCATTTGTGCGCCTGGGAAATATGTCTGCGCCGGAGACGTCATACTCACTGGTGGAACAGGGAGAGGTGGTGCTGGATTTTGGTACCCGGGAGACGATATCTACACTGTGGAATTATCTCGGTTATGAAAATAATCCTCATTATCATATAGAATATACGGAGGATTTGTCCTATGGGTGGACAAGTTATGAGATGGGCATACCGGATGAGGATGAAAATGCACAAAATTATTGGGATGCCGGTTCTGTATTCTGTTGGAACAGCGTTGCCCTTAATATCGAGACGCGCTATCTGCGAATTACTCCGACGGAAGACAACTATGAAGACAGTATTTTGGAGCTCGTGCTGCAGGGAGAAGACGGGGAGATACTGACCCCGATTAACACCAGTGATTATCCGGAGCTGTTTGATGAGCAAAATTTATTTGACGGTCGTGCCAGTGCCATGAACGGAACCTATTTTGACGAAATTTATCACGGACGTACCGCCTATGAAATGATTCACCAACAGTACTGTTATGAAAACACTCATCCGCCCCTCGGCAAAATATTTATTGCCGGTGGGATTCTGTTGTTTGGTATGAATCCTTTTGGATGGCGTTTTGCGGGGACCCTGTTTGGTGTACTTATGGTTCCTATTATCTACCTGTTTGCAAGGCGTTTCTTTGACAAGCCATGGATTAGCATTGTCACTACAGTGTTGTTTGCATTTGACTTTATGCACTTTGTGCAGACGCGAATCGCCACCATTGATGTATTTGTCACGTTGTTTATCATGCTGTCCTATTACTTTATGTATTGTTATTTGCAGACGAGTTTTTATGATACAAAATTGTGGAAAACGTTTATTCCGTTGGGGCTTTGCGGAATATCTATGGGATTTAGCTGGGCGTGCAAATGGACGGGATTTTATTCCGCGGTAGGGCTTTGTATTTTGTTTTTCTACCATATGTTTTGTCGATATCGGGAGTTTTTATATGCCTCCCGTACTCCAAAGGGGAACACAGAGGGGATATCCCACAGCTATATTATTAAAAATTTTAAGACATATTTCATGGAAACCATTGTTTTTTGCTGTTTCTTTTTCGTGATTATACCGGCGATCATTTATGTTGTTTCGTATATACCGTTTATAGACGGCACGCATAGGACGCTGTTGACGAAGGTGGTTGAAGCACAGCGGACAATGTACGACTATCATTCCAGTCTGGAGGCTAAGCATCCGTATTCGTCCATGTGGTTTCAGTGGCCGATTATGTACCGCCCGATATGGTATTATTCCGGTGAAATTGGAGATTTGCGGGAGGGAATCAGCGCGTTTGGTAATCCGTTAGTATGGTGGGCGGGTATTCCGGCGTCTCTGTATATGATTTATCTGATGATAGCGAAAAAAGACAAGGGCGCAGGATTTCTGCTGGTAGGATACTTATCCCAGTATGCACCATGGTTTATGGTAAAACGTGTCATATTTATTTACCATTACTTTCCAAGTGTACCTTTTGTGACAATGATGGTTGGTTATAGCTTGTATAAATTGGCAGAGTGGAATCCGAAGCTAAAGAAGGCAACTTATGTATATGCAGCGGTGGCAGTTGCGCTGTTTGCCCTGTTCTATCCGGTGTTATCGGGATTTCCTATTGAGCCGGAATTTGCGACCAGGTATTTGAAATGGTTTGATACATGGGTACTATTGCAGACATGGTAGGAGGCTGACTATGAGCAATCAATTGAGAGAATGTATTAATAAATTAAAGCGGGAAAAAGATGTGAAAGAGCTTTTGCCAGATTATCTGGAGCAGAGTATGCAGCTTCATGACGGTTATGCCCGTATTAAGATGATGATGGAATACTTTTTATTTTATGAAGTCATCACGGAGGATATTAATCCATATATTGCGTCGGCGCAGGAAATCGTGGAGCAGTTAAATGACGTGGTGGGGGAGATATATTCCGGAGACATAGGACAGGGGCGCAGAGAGCAGTTGGCAGAAGAAATCCTTGCCATGCGCGGAGAGGTTATGGAGCGTATGCAGGTGTTGACCGGATATGTGGACTGCTTCGTGGTTTACGAATATATCCTGAACCGCATTCAATATCGATATGAGCAGCGGGAGAATGTGCCGGAGGATGCGGCTTTTGCCCAGGAAGTCATGAACTTCATTTTCGGTTCAAAGGATACAGTGACGGTGAATGATAATTTACGTATGGTGTTAGGACAGCTTCCTATGCGTATGACTCGTTCCCATTACTTTGATTTGATTAAGGATTGTATTTCCGTGTATAAGGGAAGCGAAATAGAGGCGTTAGAGGGCTTTCTCTATATGTTTCGCACCAGTGCCATGCTGTACAAGCATCCTGCACAGGGAAAGTTTTTTACCGAATTTGAGCAGGTTTTGCAGGAACTTAGGGAAGCGGATTATGAAAATATGGATGAGAAACTGTATACCGTATATGCAGAAAAAGTACGCACCAGTGCATCAAAGCTTAACGATTTGTCGGATTTGTATATGCAGATTGGACAGATTATCAACGAAATGTATACCCTCGTGGTGGCAATGCCCTATTGCCGCGATGTAGAACAAATTGCTTCCGCGGATGAGGTGGTACAGGGGATTCATGCACTGTTTACGGAGAGTGACTGTCCGATATGGGATAGGGAGTCTCTTGCAACGGAAGAACAAAAACGAGACTGGCTGGAAGAACAGCTTCCCACGGTGGAAGGTGTTCAGGAGCATCTTTATGATTCAGTGAATATAGCAGAAGCGGCATTGGATGAATTGCTGGGAGGCAGAAAAGAGGATATTGCAGAGGCAGGTTTAACCGAAGCGTTTGAGCGTTTACGGCAGATTTCTCTGTTAAACTCTACCAGTGTGTTTGCTGAACTTCATAGTGAGGCGTCCAAGGGAATGGTTACGGCGGAGATTGCTGCACAGGAGACGGAGAAGCTGGTGGCAGAGTTGAAGAATCTGTTTCAGGGGCGAAGCCGCATGTTCCGTCGCGCTATTATGGCATGTACTGTGGAAAAACTGCCCACCTTTTTTCAAAGTGCCCAGGAGGTGGCAGATTACATGATGAATGCTTTGAATAGCTGTGATGATGAGGCAGAAAAGTACGCCTCGAAGCAGTTGATTTTGGAATGGATTCGCTAACCGGGGAGGGCAGGAATGATTTTTTGGAATGATAGGCTGTATGCCGATGACAAGGTGTCGCGACATCTTGCACGTTATCAAAAAAGAGTGGAAAGAAAGGGATTTCCCAAGGGATTTTGTGTGGTATTGGGGGACAATCCGGAAAACAGTCTGGAGGTATATTCTTCACGCACTCCATGGTTCCGGTATCAGAGGGAGCAGGGAGTCCATATTGTGGGGCTTGCTACGAACTATGACAGGGCGCTAAAGCTGGTACAGCAGATTGTCAGTGATGTGTATCGGGAAAACGGAATGGTTGACAGCGAAAAAATCAGGGAATACTTTGCATAAAACTGTAGCCTGTCAGTGCTGATTTGAACTCTGTTTAGGCACTGTCAGACCAGAATCAGGGAGGTGGCAGCAGCAATTATGGGAAAGACAATTATTGTCGTATTGCTTACCATGGTTAAAACATTGGGAATCATACTGCTGGTGCTTTTATTGTTGCTTCTGCTCCTATTGTTTGCGGCGATTCACTACCGGATAGATTCCAGATTGGAAAAACGTCTGGTAAAAGGGTGTGTATCATGGCTTGGATTTGTAGTTCGGGTTCCCTTTTGTGCTGAGGGTGGAATCGTGAACTGGCGGCTGCATGTATTGGGAATTCCCATTATGAGCAGCAGGAGACAAAAGAAAAAAAGCGGGAAACGCAGCAAAAGAAAGCGGAACCGTCGCAGGAAAACCTCTCAATCTGTTGATATAGATATATCCGTTGCTGACAAGACAGAACAGACAGGAAAAACAGAACAGACAGGAAAAACAAAGCAGACAGGAAAAACAAAGCAGACAGGAAAAACGAAGCAGGCGGGAAAAACGAAGCAGGCGGGGAAGACAGAGCAGGCAGACAATACGGTACAGTCTTCGGCAGAGACTCCCGGGCAATCATCGGAGGAAGCAACAGAGAGTAAGCAGAGTTTTGTTCAAAAGACGGTTGGTAAGTGGAAGAAATTCAGAGAAAAATCCAAAGATGCAGGTGGTCAGTTGACGGCATGGCTCCAGTCAGTACGGGATGCATTCCGCATGGTCAGGAAAAGAACTTCGTCTTTGCAGGACCTCAAGGAAATCGTTCAGAGTGAACATGGCAAAGCATTTATTTGCATCGGAAAAGAGAATGTGTTACATTTATTGAGACAGCTTCGTCCCCGAAAGGTGAAAGGGGATATTATTCTCGGATTCGGAGACCCTTGTACTACCGGACAGGTGTTAGGAGTTTTGTCGGTAGTTTATGCATGGATTGGTACAGGAATTAAGGTGACACCGGATTTTACGGAAAAACGTCTTGAGGGGCGAATACAGATGTGGGGAAGGCTCCGCATCATTACATTAATTTTTATTGTGTTGCGCATTATACGGAATAAAGAAGGAAGGAAGCTGCAAAAGGAGCTTAAGAAATGGAAGGAGGATTTTTAAATGGCAGACAATTCATTTAACGCCAATGTAGGCTCCCTGTTTCAGGGAATGGAAGGCTTTATCACGGGAAAGACCGTTGTGGGGGACGCTGTGAAATTTGATGACGGAACCATTATTTTACCTTTGGTAGATGTGAGTTTCGGTGTGGCAGCGGGAGCATTTGCAGAACCCGGCAAAAAAGAAAACGGTGCCGGCGGTATGGGTGGAAAGATTCAGCCAAGTGCTATTTTGGTTATTCGTGATGGCGAGACCAAGTTAGTTAATGTCAAGAATCAGGACAGCATTACAAAAGTTTTGGATATGGTGCCGGATTTGTTGAACAAATATGTTCCATCCAAAAAGAAAAAATCAAAAGCAGAGGAAACAGAAATTATTGAAGAATAAAAATTTTTCTTGCATTTCTATTTAGATTTTGGTATTATATGCATGTTGTGCAAATGACACTGATTCAATATTAGATAAATCAGACCATCAGGAATAAAGGTAAGGAGGTGCTTACGATGGCAAAATGTGCAGTATGTGGAAAGAGTGTTCACTTCGGTATCAAGGTGAGTCATTCACATAGAAGAAGCAACAAAATGTGGAAGCCGAACATTAAGTCTGTTCGTGTAAAAGTGAATGGTGGAACAAAGAAGATGCCGGTATGTACAGGATGTTTACGTTCCGGAGCAGTAGAGCGTGCATAATCGCAAACACCTTTTATAAATGTATCCACAGGACTGGAAGTTTTCCGGTCCTTTTTTGTTTTTAGGGCGCACCTTCATATATTGTTGCCTTGTCATGTATGGTGGCACGTTATCCCTTGAAGGGCACGCTCTCGCTATTGAACGCACATAGCGGTGCTAATATCCTGCAATGCAGGATGAAGCACCGATGGCGTTCAGATGCCCTTTTACGGGATATCGTGCCATCATACATGACAGAAATTTACGATGTGAGGTGCGCCAACTAAAACATCGCGTAAGTTCAGAGCAGATTCGCAGGCGTAATCGGATGTTTTCATGAAAATTAAAACAGTAAAACAATGGATTTTTTCCATGTCGTCATTTTGCACAAAAAAGTAGTTATTGTGATGGTACGCAAAGTTTTCACATTTGGGACTGCTGAACAACGTTGGTGCTTAAGTCTGGTTTTTTCAGACTTTATGCACCATTAC
>JAFLTA010000004.1 GCA_022510685.1 Lachnospiraceae bacterium
TTAACTCCGAGTAAGCATTTGCCATCTCCCAGCCATTCATAAAGAACTCAAAACGTTCTACATAATCCGGATTATCCGGTTTCTTTTTCGTAAGAGGTGAAATTTCAATCGGATGGTCCATAATAAAGGTTGGCTGAATCAGATGTTCCTCCACATACTCCTCAAAGAACAGGTTCAAGATATCACCTTTCTCATGGCGTGCCTCATACTCAATATGGTGCTCATCTGCCAGCTTCTTTGCAGCCGCAGTGTCCGCCACCTCATTAAAATCAACGTTTGCGTACTTCTTTACGGCATCCACCATCGTCAGGCGCTCAAAAGGCTTGGACAAATCCATGGTATGCTCTCCATAGGTGAGCACCTCGGAGCCTGTCACCTCTTTTGCCACAAAGCGGTACAGGTTCTCTGTCAAGTCCATCATACCGTGATAATCTGTGTATGCCTGATATAATTCCATCAGCGTAAATTCCGGATTGTGTCTGGTATCCAGTCCCTCGTTACGAAATACTCGTCCAATCTCGTATACACGCTCCATGCCACCGACAATCAGTCTCTTTAAGTATAATTCCAAAGAAATACGAAGCTTCAAATCCTCATTCAATGCATTGAAATGCGTTTCAAATGGTCGCGCTGCGGCACCACCTGCATTTGACACAAGCATTGGTGTCTCCACTTCCATGAAGCCCTCACCGTCCAGATAACGTCTGATACTGCTGATTACTTTAGAACGCTTGATAAAGGTATCCTTTACCTCCGCATTCATGATCAAATCCACATAGCGCTGACGATAACGGGTATCCGTGTCTGTCAGACCATGATACTTTTCAGGCAGTATTTGCAAACTTTTTGATAATAATGTAACTTCACTGGCATGGATGGAAATCTCTTCCGTCTTTGTCTTAAATACCGTTCCCTTGATACCAAGGATGTCACCCACATCGTATTTCTTGAAATCCTTGTAGGAATCTTCCCCGATTTCATCCCTTGCCACATAAGCCTGAATATTTCCCTGCAAATCCTGAATATTGCAAAAAGAAGCTTTTCCCATGACACGCTTAAACATCATACGCCCTGCCACAGTCACTTCCTGCCCTTCCAACTCATCATAGCGATCCTTTACTTCCTGCGAATGAATCGACACATCATATTTCGTAATGACAAAAGGATCCTTTCCCTCTGCCTGTAAATTATCTAACTTTTCTCTACGCACTTTCAGGAGCTGATTTACATCCTGCTCCTGCTGTGGTTTCTTCTGTTCCGCCACGTTTACGCGCTCCCTTCTATATGAAATAATATCTTACTGTAATTCCAAAATCTTATACTGCATCACCTGACCGGAAGGAGTCTCAACTTTAATTTTATCTCCAACCTTCGCACCGATAAGCGCCATTCCTACCGGAGACTCATTGGAAATTTTGTTGTCCAAAATATCTGCCTCTGTGGATCCCACAATTCTATACTCCATTTCCTCCTTGGAGGACATGTCTTTTATGCGCACGGTTGCACCGATACTAATAGTATTGGCATCCACATCCTGACTACTGACAACTTCTGCATTTTTCAGTATTTTCTCGATTTCCTCGATACGAATCTCGATATCTCTCTGTTCATCTTTGGCAGCATCATACTCCGCGTTCTCAGACAAATCGCCCTGCTCTCTTGCCTCTTTGATTTTGGCTGCAACTTCTTTTCGTTTATTAACCTTTAAATCCTGTAATTCATCTTCCAGTTTTGCCAGACCTTCTTCGGTCAAAATATTTTTCTTCTCAGCCATTTTCTCCTCTTTCTGCGCACGCTTTATATTCCTGTCTCACAAAGCATTCTCACCTACATAGATAAACATACATCCATGAAACAATTCGGACCCCCATGTTACGCACGCAAACATGGGGTCCGACAATGGTTCATCACACCATCAGATAATAATAATACACAACTTGACAATGCCCGTCAAGAGCTTCCTACCAGGAACCACCGCCTCCGCCGCCGGAGCCTCCACCGGAATGACCGCCACCGCTGGAGCTGGGTGATGATGTCATAGAAGAAGTTGCCGTAGTCATAGCACTATTCATAAAACTGTTAAAATGCATGTAACTAAATCCCATGGTATCATAATGGGAATGATACCAATGTGGCGGCTCCATAGAAATAGTCTCAAACTTCTTCATCCATTTATCAGACACACCTAACACATAGGTATACGGCAGAATTTCATAAAAATACTGCGGATTTCTTTCCACCATAGTCTCCAAGCGATCCTTCTCCGCTGTTTTTAAGAAAGTTCGGAACCCAAGAAGTCGTCCTAATATTTCCGTTCCGTATTCCGTGCGCTTCGGCATAAAATAATCAAAAAATACTATCAGGAAACAACCTATCATTCCAATAATAAATGCAAGTTTATAAATCCAAGCCGAAAACTTCATTGCCTGATAACATATCTGTATAAAGCCTGCGCTTAACGTAAACAGAAATGGAATTCCAAATATCAGCTTACTTGCAATACCCTTTATCAGAAACAACACTTGTATAATAATATAATAGAAAAGTCCAAACACAGCAGGCATGAGCAGTGCAGTGTTAAAAGAATAGGAATAGTCATAAAAAGGCTTAAACACTGACATAACAAACACAACGATTGCCATAGCACCACAAATCACCTGTTTGTTAATGGAATTAGCATAAAACAACACTTCCCTGTTCTGTTTTGAATTCATCAATCTCAGTATTTTATTTACCGTTTTATAAAATGTGTTCTCCAAATCCTTTTTTTCTACAATATCACCGGTGGCAAATAAGCCCTGCATGAACAATCTCTCTGCACCATTATTGCCATCATATTCCCTCGTTTTCTGTATGGAAAAACTGGTATTTTTTGCCAGCAATCCCTTTTTGGCTTCTTCATGAATGGCAATGTATCCTTTCTGTGCCAGATACACTAACAGAGACACCACATCTTCGTTGCTCGCTCTCCCGTTAAAAGCAAAGGCAACTTCCAAGCTGTTTAATCCCTTCGGAGGATGGAATTGAATTGACTCCACAACAGGATCGTCCCTTCCCACTTTCCACCACATAGCAAAAGCAGCACCTGCACCGCCTAGAGAAATCAAAATCGCCAATAATGCCGGCCATATCGTCTCATGAACTTTTTCAAAAAATCCTTCCGGCAGAACCATACGGACAGTTACAGCTTCTCCGGGTGACAACGTAATGGAACTATCTAATTCTCCCTGTAAGACATTGCCGTTTATCAGGTAACGCAAACCTTCTGTCATTGTAGAACCGGAAACACCGTAAGCCATACCCATATTTCTCTCATCAATAGCTTCCGGCATCTCCACCGTAAACGTTACATTGGATATGGAAGTGTCCCAACCTGTTCCGATAATGTTATAATAAAATTCATCTGCATTTTTCAGAGCATCATTCCCCATATGATACTCATAACTAATCGTATAAGTTTGTTCCCCCGTTATGCTTCTGTCAGGGTCTCCCAAGCGGACACGACAATATGTACCATCACGGCTAACGGAAGACTGTGCATTGCATTTAATTTTTTCCACTTTTGCCTGGATTCGGGAAGAACTTCCATCCTCACGGCTTATCACATTGACTACAGGAATATCCCGGTAAATACCATGTCTGGATTGATTAAAATAAACATTGATCGTCTCCGTCACATAATAAACATTCTGCTTTGTTACCCGGATATTGACATCATAACTGTTTATCTGGTATGGATAGTAATCCGCAGCCACTGCCTCCTGTCCACAAACCAGGACAGACAATGACAGTAAAAACATAATCAAAAAATGTTTCATCTTCACTAAAATTTCACCTGCACATTCTGCCGTTCTTCGGCACTGTCTACCTCATACATTTTACGCGTCTCAAAATGCATTATTCCCGCTATGATACTTCCCGGAAACATCTGCACCTTCATGTTATATTGCTTTACAGCCCCATTGTAATATTTTCTGGAGTTCGCAATATCCTCCTCCACTGCATTCAGGCTGGCGCTTAAATCCGAAAAATTCTGGCTTGCCTTAAGATCCGGATAATTCTCTGCCAAAGCCATAATCCGCGGTATCATCTGAGATATCGCTGCTCCGTTTTGAATTTTTTCATCCATGGACATACTGTCATATTGTACATTCCGCATACCTACGATCTGTTTTAATGTTTCCTGCTCATGACCTGCATATCCCTTAACAGTCTCTACTAAATTAGGTATCAGATCAAAACGTTTCTTCAGATACACATCCATTGTGGCAAAGGCTTCATCTATAAGAATACGTCCTTTTACCAATCCGTTGTATGTAGCCACAACCCAAATTACAATAACTACGACAACTACACCTGCAATAATTCCCGGCATAATACCACTCCTTTCTCTTTCCTTACTTTTTGTTCCATAAATGGAATCAATATTCCCATCCATTCCGACTTCCCGTTGCGAACGCACCATCCTCCCTGCTGGTTCGAAACGGTGCCACCGGAATACCATTTGCGCCAAACAAAGTCACCGGGCGATAATTCGTCCAGCAAAATCTGCCATATACCGGCTCCTCCACTGCATCGCAGGTGACTACTATCTCCTCCCCCTGCAATACAGCATTTGCTGTGTGATATACCTTATCTCTCCCCGCCAGTTCAAAGCCCTCCAATATATCCTCCGTACAATGCATTCCCTGTGCATTACGGAAAGAAAATATCATGTCATCACCTTCTATGCGGTATGACTGATATACAGGTCCAAACGCCTCTTCTTCACTGCACTTGCCATATACATGGTGCAGCGCCTGCAGTGCCAGACGTTGTCCCACAATATCCTTCTCTGTGGGATGGATATTTCCAAACTCTCCCTTATCCAGAATCACTGCAATTCCTGTATTTTTCACAGTCTGATATACACGCATCTGCGCTTCCCTCACAAACGACCAGTTCTGATAGTCCGGCTCATCTTCCCCATTGCGAAACATGGGAAGCTGTACCAGCATAAAGGGCAGGCTATCATCTTTCCAGTCTCCACGCCACCGGCGTATCAACGCAGACAACAATGTGTAATAACTATAAGGGCGATGGTCATCCTCCTCCCCCTGATAGTACAAAAATCCCGCCAACGTATACGGACATACCCTCTGTAACATTGACTCATACAAACCACATGGTCTGGTGAAAGAACGTGGTCCCATCGGTCCCGGATATTTATTTTCACCATATAGTTCCAATGCCTCATCCCATGAGGGATTCTCCGCGGTCTCGTAATAATGCCCTACATTTTTGTCAAACTCCGCCTGATATACCAGATAATCTTCCCATTCCTTGATATATTCCTGTAAATCCTGCCCCGCTACAATATCATCATAGTCTGTGATATATTTTCTGATTTCCTGTATCCCCTCTAACGTTTCCCTGCTCACCCAGCAGGACGCGGAAGTTCCGCCCCAGTTGCAACCGATGATTCCCACCGTCACTCCCAGCTCACCGGAAAGCTGCTCTGCAAAATAATATGCAACAGCAGACCATCGTGCTGCCTTATCAGAAGTGCACAAATCCCATCCGCTAATCCTTTCTGCTTCATAGAGTTCGTCACCTACCCAGCTTACCTTTGGTGTATAATAATACCTTACCTTATCATTATGGATGTTTTTTACCACCTCTGCCCCGTTTTTACTGTTTTGCAGTTCCAACTCCATGTTGGACTGTCCCCCGGCAAGCCAGACTTCACCAATCATTACATCTTCAAAGCAGAGCTCAGTTTCTTCGGAAGATACTTTCATCACGTAAGGTCCACCCGCAGGACGTGGCGGCAAAAGTACCTCGAAACTTCCATTCTGCACTGGCACTGTCACAGTAGTCTCATCTAATGTAACTGCAACCTCACTGCCGTCACTCTCACCCCATACGGCAATATTTTTATTTCGCTGCATAACCATATGATTACTAAAAATTGATGGTAATTGTATCATTTTCGTCTCTCCGCTTTGCTGTTTTTATTATTTTTCCTTTCCTTTCGGAGGGTCAAAATCCACCTCCCTCTCAGTTGCCAAATCCATGGCATACACGATACTTCCGTCATACTTTTCGTAGAAAAGATAGCCGCCAACCAAATGCAGATAATTATAATCGCCCTCAGCAAGCTTTCTCTCACTACCTCCATTTAAATCTATAGCATACAGACCATTGTTTTCTCCATCATCAATCTGATAATATACTGTAGATTCCTGTTCGTCCACGTTATATGTAGCAATACGACCGGATACAATCGTCTGTGGCTCTGATCCATCCAAATTGACACGCACCAAAGAATAATTACGATCCAAGTCCAAAAAGTACAAATGCTCTCCCTGCTTGATTAGGGAAAAACAGTTGCCATCGTAAATATCTTTGGCATTGGAACCGTTAATATCCATGGAATGAATTTTATGTTCATTGTCGTATCCTGTATAATAAATCGTACTATCTTCTACAGAGTATGGAAATACCCCTTCATCCAAAAGCATTTCATCGCTGGAGCCATCAATCTTTGCTGCATTGAGCTGTAACCCCTTTTCTTTATCATAATGCTGATAATAAACAAAATTTCCGTATAAGCACACTGCCTCTGTCGGGTCATCGTACAGCTTGCCAAGATGCTTTCCGGTTTTCTCTAAACGAAACAATCCTGTTTTACTTAATGATAGCAGTTCATCTCCCGTTGAAGTTTTTTTGTCATTTCTACGTGTATAGAAAATATATTTCCCTGCCACATTCAAATAGCTGACACTGTCTGAGTGAAGCTTTTTGATTTTCTTTAAATCACTATTCATCACATACAATGAATTATCGTCGTATGGATTGGCAAAATAAATGGAATCTCCGGACTCACAAAATCTGCCGCCATTCAATAAGTTACCACTGGTATTTCCTGTGGTATTCGGGTCATCATACAGAGATACCCGAGACTGTATACGCATAAAAATCATAACCCCCACAAAGACTGCTACCACCAAAACCACAATAACAATATTACGCACCAAATTTCCTGAAGTTTTTTCCGCCATATTCCATCTTCCTTTCCCATAAAATGTATTCTTCCCTTTACCCTAGTCCCATTTATAATAAACGCACACTGTGCGTTTATTATATCATATACACTGCGCATATTGAGAACGAAGTTCTCACAAGATAAACGCCGCACTTGCGTTTATTATATCATATACACTGCGCAAGGTTTCTGCGCATATTGAGAACGGAGTTCTCACAAGATAAACGCCGCTTTTGCGTTTATTATATCATATTTCCCGTTTACAATGAACACATAAATAATAAAATTCTTTTTTACTATTTTTTATTTTTCTCGTATATCTCCCGCACTGTTTTCTTGCATACAGGATGGAGACGGTACGGTGCGATTTGATTCAAAGGCTCTAAAACAAACATTCTACGACACATCTCCGGATGCGGTATCACCAGATTTTCCGTTTCCATGATTTCTGCATCATACAGCAAAATATCAACATCTATCGTCCGCGGTCCCCAACGTACTGTCCGCACGCGTTTTAAATCGCTTTCAATCTCTCCGATTTGCTCCAGAAGCTCCTCCGGTGATTTTAATGTCCGCATTAAGATAGCACCGTTTAAAAAATCATCCTGTTCCACATCCCCTATCGGTTTCGTCTCTATGTAATCAGATACTTTTACGACTTCATTATTTTTGTCCGCTGACAAAAGCTCCAACGCCCGATTCATATTTGCTCGCCTGTCTCCCATATTGGAACCTAATCCCAGGCAGACTTCATGCCATTTCCGATATATTTTCACCGACACAGTATCCAAGGGTATATGAATGGGTGCCCACGGCTTTTCCACCTCCACGCTCACACCCAGCACAAGCGGGAAAGACAGCAAAATCCGACTTGCCAGATGCTCTGCCAGACGCTCAATCAACTGAAAGGTATGGTCCTTCGTCTCCCTGCATATGAGTTCTGCTACATCGGCATAATTCACGGCATCCTCTAACGCATCGGAAAGCCCTGCCCTGCGGGTATTCACCTCCATATCCACCGACACTACAAATTTCTGCCCCAAAGAATTTTCCTCCCGGGATACTCCATGGGAGCCAAACACCTCCAACCTTTTCACAGAGACATAATCCATTATCTATCCCTCATTTCTATATGATATTCATACTTCGCACATTCTTTTTGTAATTTTAAGTCATATAAGTAAGCTGTATATCAGTTTACTTACATGACAGTGAATACCTTACAAGTGCGAAATTTGAATATATTACTTATTCCCAATACCATTGGCTTCCAGTACATTTCATCAAAACGCTTTTCGGCAGCTTATCGTAAATAAGCCCCAACCGATAGCCTGCCAATCGACACCCGCATTGGAGACAAAAATAAAATGCTTCCCCAAAGTGCCCATGCTCAATTAATTTTTGCAAAACCTTTTTTGCATATCCGGCTCCCTCTTTTTCTGAGGAAATGGACGCAAATATTTCTTTGTATTGATTATGAGACACCCCTAAATCAAAATTTCTGGCAAACTGCTGTCTGCAAGTATAATCATGCGAATGTATTACCCGTGCTTCTGCGCAATATGCCACCTTAAAACCTTCCTGCAGCATCTCATATGCAATTATCATATCCTCGTTAAAAATCGTAGGCTGCACAAAACCGCCTACCTGCTCATAATGTGATTTACGATACAGCGCACACACATCCGAGCAAAAATAAGTTTTTATTCCCAATTCCTCACGGTCATCTTCACTTTTCACACGACTCTCAGACGGATAATTATATATCCGGCTCATGCGCTCCACCCTGCCGGAATTTTTTCCGGCTAACTGTCTGGCATAGGCAATCCCTACAAGTTCATCCTCCATACAGGATAACAAATGTTCAATCAGTTTGTCATCTACAGGAACGGCATCCTGTGTCATCATCAACACATACTCTGCCTCCGACTGATCCATTCCCAACGCCCGGGTTCCGCCATGGTCAAATTCAGACCGGAGGACGGGAATTATTTCAATATGCTCATCCAGAGATTCCATCAATCTATCTGAATCGCTGCCAACCGTCTGCATAATAAAAATTCTATTAGGGACTACCGTTTGTTTCATCAAACGGTTTATCAGGCGCGAAAACGTCCTACCCGGTTTGTACACCGGAATTACTACATCCACTATTCTCTCACTCATTGTTTTCTCCTTCCAATTGCAGTAATCGTTTCACTAGCGTAACTGCTTCCTGAGCATCTCCGGAATAACCGTCTGCCCCTATCTCATCTGCAAACCCCTGCGTAATCACAGCACCGCCAATCATGACTTTCACCGGCAAATTTTGTTCTTTCACCATATTCACCACATTTTTCATCTCCATCATAGTAGTGGTCATCAATGCCGACAGTCCGATGATATCTGCTTTTTCCTCCTTCGCAGTCTGTACGATTTTCTCTGCCGGAACATCTTTCCCTAAATCCACAACCCGGTATCCATAGTTTCGCAACATAAGCGCTACCAGATTTTTGCCGATATCGTGAATATCATGCTCCACCGTCGCAATCACAATGGTTGCCAGAGGCTCTCCGGAGCGACTCTCTGCGAGAATCGGCTCTACCACACTGATTCCCTCCTCCATGGTCTCCGCACTGGAGATAAGCTGTGGCAGGAAATAAATTTGTTTCTCATACAGTGTGCCGACATGATTGATTGCCGGGATTAAACTTTCATCAATAATATTCTGAGGCTCTCTCCCGCCTTCCAACGCTTTCTGTACCATGCCTTTTATTTTTCCTTTCCGCCCTTTAACCACAGCCTCAAATATTGCGTCTGAAGCATATTCCGGCGGAATCTGTTCTTTTGCTCCGGAAACCGTAGTCTGCTTTACCGTCTGTGAGGCATCCACCTCTCCGCTGACTACAGATACCTTGTGCTCTGAAACACGGTTGATGTATCGCAAATCCCCTTCCGGCTTATTCATTAGCAAATCTGCCGCATACACTGCATGCATGAGTAAATCCTGGGACGGATTGGCAATCGCCATGGTAAGTCCCTGCCCGATTGCCAGAGCCACAAAAGAACTGTTTACAAACAAACGGTCAGGTAACCCAAAGGAAATATTGGACAATCCGCATACTGTCGCCAGACCCAATTCCTCCTTACAGTAACGAATCGTCTCCAAGGTCTCCTTTGCAGCATTTTTATTGGCACCAATAGTGGCAACCAGTCCGTCTACCACAATATCTTCATCACTCAGACCATGCGCCTTAGCCTCCTCATATATCGTGTGGATAATATCCATCTTTTCCTGTAAATTTTCCGGCAAGCCCTTCTCCGACAATGGCAACAAAATAAACATCGCACCATATTTTTTTGCCACAGGGATTAACTTTGTCAATTTCTCAGGCTCCAGTGAAATGGAATTTATCAATGCACGTCCGGGATAAATCCGCAGAGCAGCTTCTACAACATCGGGATAGCTGGAATCAATGGACAAAGGCAGATTGCTCACCATGGTCAATTCATTCACAACCTTTAACATCATTTCCTTCTCGTCAATACCGTTCATACCCATATTGACATCCAGAATGGCTGCGCCTGCCTCCTCCTGCGCTTCTGCCATCTCGATGACCATGTCTAACTCTCCTGCCCTTAACTGCTCCTGTAACGCCTTCTTACCGGTGGGATTGATTCGCTCTCCAATCACTAAAAAATTGCCATCTAAATCAATGGGTAAAGCAGCGCGCTCGTTGGACAATGCACGATGGTTCACCTTACTTTTTCTCTCCGGAAATGCCACCGAATTTATTTCATTCGTCTCTCGTAATTTCTCAACCAGCATACGGATATGTTCCGGTGTTGTGCCACAGCAACCGCCTAAAATATCCACACCTGCCTCTACCAGCGCCATCATCTCCGCTGCAAATTCCTCTGCCCCCATCTCATAGACTGTCTTTCCGTCTTTAAGCTTTGGCAAACCGGCATTGGGCTTCGCTATCATAGGAATATCTGCATATTTCTTCATTTTCTCTATGATTTCACACATTTTGTCCGGGCCGGTGGAACAGTTTACACCGACTGCATCCACCCCCATCGTACTCAAAACTAATGCCGCCGTCTCTGGCTCCGTGCCGAACAGCGTTCTCCCGTCCTCCGTAAATGTCAAAGTGACCATAACCGGCAAATCACAAACCTCTTTTGCTGCGATCACCGCCGCACGACATTCCTGCAGGCTCATCATGGTTTCCACGACGAGAATATCCACTCCCGCCTCTACCAATGCAAGAATCTGCTCCTTATAAACATCCACCAATTCTTCGAAAGAAAGAGGTCCGAGAGGTACCACCTGCTTTCCCGTCATCGTCAGGTCACCAATGACATACAACGGCTTGTCCGCCGGTACATATCCCTTCTCTCTTACCTCTTTGATGGCATCTTTAGAGAGTGCCACCAATTTTTTATTCATCTCCGGTAACCGCTCCTGCAGCCCATACTCCTCCAGTTTAATCCGGTTGCCGGAAAATGTAGGGGCATAGACACCATCGGAACCCGCCGCAAAATATTCCACCTGCAGGGCTTTTAATACCTCCGGATTGTCCAATATCCACTCCTCCGGACATACTCCGGCAGGAAGCCCCCGCTCCTGTAAATTAGTGCCGGTGGCACCATCCAAAATCATTTTACCCTGACTCAATCTATCTCGAAATTCCTGTTTTGTCATAATGCTCTCCAATCTGATGTATTTTCTATGAATATTACCCATATAACAGAAACCGGGACTAACCGCCCGGCTTCTGTTGTGCGTGCTTATTCCCAATTTATTATACACAACTCCCATAAACTATACAATGACTTTGCTTCAATTTCCCTACTTTATTTCATATCATAGTTTGAAATATATAATGGGTGCTGGCTTTTTTTTGTAAAATCCGATATACTATAGAAGTTTGTTACTTTGCCAACGATTTAGATAGCGGAATGGAGAATACTATGATTTTACAATGCAGCCACATCGACAAAGCCTTTAGTACCGACATCATTTTATCGGACATTTCTTTTCATATAAACGAGCATGAAAAAGCTGCCATCGTGGGGATTAACGGCTCCGGCAAAACCACTTTGCTCAAAATTATTACCGGACAGCTTTCTGCCGACAGCGGGGAAGTCATTCTGGCAAACTCCACCACCGTAGGCTACCTTGCCCAAAATCAGGAATATGATTCTGAAAAAAGCATCTTTGAGGAAATGCAGAACGCCAAACCGGAGATTATGCATCTGCAAAAACAAATCGATGACCTGTCCCAAAAAATGGACTCGCTATCCGGAGAGGAATTAGAAAATACCATAAAACAATATGATTCTGCCAGACATCGTTTTGAGCAGCTAAACGGCTACGCCTATCAAAGTGAACTTACCGGTGTATTAAAGGGCTTAGGTTTCGTGGAGGACGAATTTGAGAAACCGATTTCCACTCTTTCCGGTGGCGAGAAAACCCGCGTAGCATTGGCAAAAATGTTATTGCAGGCACCGGACTTAATTATATTAGATGAGCCGACAAACCATTTGGATATCAATGCCGTTGCATGGTTGGAAAACTATTTATCCAATTATCGTGGTGCTGTGCTGATTGTAGCACACGACCGTTATTTTTTGGACAAGATTGTCACAAAAGTCATTGAGCTGCGCCAAACCCATTCCAGAATGTATCAGGGAAATTATAGCGAGTATGCCAAGAAACGTCAGGAAATTATGGACAGCCTCATGAAACAGTATATGAATCAGCAGGCAGAAATCAAGCATCAGGAAGAAGTGATTGCCAAACTAAAATCTTTCAACAGGGAAAAGTCCATAAAGCGTGCTGAGAGCCGCGAAAAAATGTTAGACAAAATAGAGCGCATCGAAAAACCAATGGAAGAAAATACGCAGATGAAATTATTATTTACCCCGCGAGTACAAAGCGGTAACGATGTGCTAACTGTGGAGGGACTGGCAAAAAATTTTGATAATGTGTCCCTATTTTCGGACATATCTTTTTCCTTAAAACGCGGGGAGCACGTTGCCATTATCGGTGACAACGGTACCGGAAAGACAACGATACTTAAAATGATAAACGAACTGCTACCGCCCGATGAAGGTTCTATCACTCTGGGAACCAATGTACAAATCGGCTATTACGACCAGGAGCATCAGATTTTACATCCGGAAAAAACAATTTTTGAGGAAATTCAGGATACCTATCCGCACATGAATAATACGCAGATTCGTAATACTTTAGCGGCTTTTCTCTTTACTGAGGATGACGTTTTTAAGCAGATTAAAAGCTTAAGCGGCGGTGAGCGGGGCAGAGTTTCTCTGGCGAAACTGATGCTCTCCGATGCCAATCTCTTGATTTTGGATGAGCCAACCAACCATCTGGACATTGATTCCAAGGAAATCTTGGAAAATGCAATCCGTCATTTTGAGGGAACAGTTTTGTATGTGTCTCACGACCGTTATTTTATCAATACAACCGCGACCCGTATCTTAAATCTGATAGACGGACAACTACACAACTATTTGGGTAATTATGACTATTATTTAGAAAAAAAAGAGACTATGTCCCAAAGTTTTACGAAAAATCTTTCTGCGGATAGCATAGAACAAAAAGCCAAGGAAGATACCGAAGTTTCTTCCCAAAAACTCTCCTGGCAACAGCAGAAAGAAGAACAGGCAAAACTGCGTAAAATCAAGCGTGAACTGGAAAGCGTGGAAAAAGAGATTGAAACACTGGAGCGGGAAAATGAAGCGCTGAATGAAGCCATCATGGAGCCATCCAACGCTACTAATTCTGTGAAACTACAGGAACTCTCCGGAAAACGCGGTGAGAATGATAAACGATTAGAATACCTATTGGATCGCTGGGAGGAGTTGTCCCAGTGATAATCTCACTCTTTGCTCATTCTCTGTATTCCCGCATTGACCCGTTTGTAAACTTCCTGTGGATCAACTCCGATATGGAATTGACCGTCTTCATATAAAATCTTTCCGGCAATCATTGTCATCTTCACATTCTGTTTGCTTCCGCTATAGACAATATTCTTAGCCATATTGTTGATTGGCTGCATATTCGGCTGCTGTAAATCCAACATAATCATATCTGCCTGTTTTCCTACAGCCAACACATCACAGTCCGGCAGACACATTGCGTGAGCACCTCCCACCGTTGCCATGTGCAGTACATCCATAGCATCTACCGCAGATGCATCTGATGTTACCACTTTCTGTAGCCCGGTCACAAGAAACATCTCACGGAACATATCCAGACAGTTGTTGCTTGCCGGTCCATCGGTACCAATGGCAAGTCCAATCCCCATATCCAACATTGTATGGATTGGAGCAATTCCACTGGCAAGTTTTAAATTGGAAGATGGATTCGTCACTACCCAGACCTTCTTTTCCTTGCAGATATTCAAATCTTCTTCGGACATATGTACACAGTGAAATCCGCCACCACCATACTCAAACATTCCAAGCTGATTTAAAAAAGTGGTCGGTGTTGTCCCATATCGTTCGATACATTCCTGCACCTCTTTTGCCGTCTCGGAATTGTGAGTGTAAACCGGAGCTTTATACTTTTGTCCCAGGGCAGCCATCCCTTCCAATATTTCGCGTGCGGTGGTATACTCCGCATGAAATCCCAGTTGATAAGACAACAAAGGACCATCGTTATTGTAGTGCAGATACTCCTCCTCAATTTCCTGAACCGTTCCGCCAAAATCATTAATACTGCCACAGAGAACTGTACGAAAACCGGTTTCTTTTGTCGCCCTGGCAATCGCAGGATTCTTCATATACATATCAAAATTTGCCGTAATTCCACTGGTCAGATACTCCATATTAGCTAAGATGGAATTCCAGTAAATATCATCTTCAGTGAGTTTATCTTCCATAGGAAATATCTTATCGAAAAGCCACTCCTGCAACGACACGTCATCTGCATAAGAGCGCAAAAAAGTCATGCCGGAATGAGTATGTGCATTTTTAAATCCCGGCATTAACAAATTACCACCGGCATCTAACTCTCTGTCCCATTCTTCTCCCTCGGAAGATGCTTTTTGTTCTCCCACATAAGTTATCTTATCATCCTCGATTTGTATCTCACCCCGGAAAATGTCCCGTTTAGATTCCATTGTTAAAATATTTGCATTATAAATTCGTATTTTCATTTTTACCTCATTTCTGCACTGCTTTTTACTCGTACCGACGACATCGCACTACAGCTTCTCATGAATTGCCTTGATACACTCCGTCACCAGTCTCTTGAATAATGGTGCAACACGGTCTGCCGTCTCCTGTACTTCCTTATGTGTCAGCGGGTTCGCAGTAATTCCACAAGCCATATTGGATATACAGGAAATACCACATATTTTCATTCCCATATGATTTGCTGCCACCGCCTCACAGGCAGTACTCATACCAACCGCATCCGCTCCCAAAGCACGGCACATACGCACCTCTGCCGGAGATTCATAGTTAGGTCCCGAGAGCTGGATATAAACTCCCTCCTGCAGCGGAATATCCTGCAATGCTGCAGTTTTTCGTAAAACCTGTTGTAAATCCGCATCATAAATATCACTCATATCCGGAAAACGTACTCCCAGTTCATCTATATTTTCTCCAATAAGAGGCGATGGCACAAGTGACGCAATCTGGTCCTTGATCATCATAAAATCCCCGGCATGAAAACAAGTATTGATGCCGCCCGAAGCATTTGTAAGAAATAACACCTTTGCACCCATAAGTCCCATTAAACGAACAGGAAGGACTACATCACTGATGGGATATCCCTCATAGTAGTGTACCCTGCCTTTCATACAGACTACAGGCACCTCACCTACATGTCCGAAAATATATTTCCCCTGATGTCCCGGCACCGTAGATACCGGAAAGCCTTCTATGTCATGGTAGTCTAACTCTGCCACAATATTAATATCGTCAGCATAATCTCCTAACCCGGAGCCTAAGATCAGTGCCACCTCCGGCACAAAATCAATTTTTTCCTTAAAACAGGCAAAACACTTCTGTAATTTATCATATACTTCACTCACGGCAAATCCTCCTTTTAATATACACTCATCAAATTTCATTACTCCTCAATCTGCTTTAACTGAATTCGTACAATCTTACCCACGCGCATGGCATCCGCATAGGAAAGCAGGCGATCCATCTGATTGGAATCGCGTTCTAAAAAGTTATTAATGATCAGATTTAACATGTCTGCACCGATATCATTTCGGAATCGGATACAGTCACACACGCTGCGCTCCACATCATACACGCGAATACTGCCGTATGGTGTCTCGATAACCTTCATATCCTGTTCAAAAGCCAGATCCGAATAGTAATGTCTGCTGACAGGAAAGTTTAACTGCATCCGTGAGCGGTCTGTCTTCAACGTAGCCACTGACAAACGCTCCGGCTCCTTGTCAATCAATCCATGATAATAACAAGCGCTATCCGCACAGATAACCGCTCTGGGATTCACTTTACAGGCTTCAATCATCCGATAATTTTCCGGCTTCCCATTCTCCTCATCCACCAGCCAATAATGACCATGGGAAACTCTCTCAACGATTCCTTTGTTTACCAACTCTTTAATCTGTACTGTAGTTATTTTTGCATCTTTTAATTCTGATGCATTTCGATAACCATTGCCACTCTGAAATAAGTCCAAAACTTTTTGATACGTGTTTAACAACATACGCCCATCCTCCTATTCTACTGCAAATTACAATGAAAATCGTCTGCGCAAGGTACCTGCGCATACCCGGAACACAGTTCTCGTAAGATAAACTCTAGTTCTGTGTTTATTATATCACCTGTCACAGGAATTGCAAGATGGAACTTTATTAGCACAGTTCTATACCACATTTCCTGCGCATTCTGAGAGCGCAGTTCTCACAATATAAACGCACATCGTGCGTTCATTATACAGTTTTTCCGGTATACAACTGATAATATTTTCCCTGCTTCTCCAGCAATTCCTCATGGGTTCCCCGCTCGATAATACGTCCCTGTTCCAGAACCATGATACAATTACTATTGCGAACAGTCGACAGGCGGTGTGCAATGACAAAGGTTGTGCGCCCCTTCATTAAACGGTCCATTCCCTCTTGGACCAGTTTTTCAGTACGGGTATCAATGGAACTGGTTGCCTCATCCAAAATCAGTGCCGGAGGATCTGCTACTGCTGCTCTGGCAATAGCGAGAAGCTGTCTTTGACCTTGACTTAAGTTTGCACCGTCCCCGGTGAGCATAGTCTGATACCCTTCCGGAAGACGTCTGATAAAACCATCTGCATTTGCCAGTTTCGCTGCATTTTTCACTTCCTCGTCCGTAGCCCCCAGCTTACCATAACGGATATTTTCCATAACCGTACCGGTAAACAGATGAGTATCCTGCAAGACGATTCCCAGAGAACGTCGCAGGTCCTTCTTGTGTATTTTATTTATATTAATTCCATCAAACCGTATTTTACCGTCCTGAATGTCATAAAAACGATTAATCAGATTGGTAATGGTGGTCTTTCCTGCACCTGTCGCCCCCACAAATGCAATCTTCTGTCCGGGTCTGGCATAGATTTCAATATCATGCAAAATAATCTTTTCGTCGGTATAACCAAAGTCCACTTTATCAAATACAACATCACCTTCCAATTTCTGATAAGTTGTTGTATTGCTGTCCTTATGAAAATGTTTCCATGCCCATAATCCGGTATGCTCCTCACATTCTTTCAGCTCACCGTCCACTTCCTTGGCATTTACAAGCTCCACATAGCCTTCATCTACCTCCGGCTCCTCATCTAACAGACTGAATATACGGTCCGCACCGGCAAGTGCCATAACAATTGCATTCATCTGCATACTGATCTGGCTGATCGGCATGTTAAAGGACTTATTAAAAGTCAGGAAACTGACTAATTTTCCCAATGTAAACCCTGCAAACCCGGTATAAGCTAATACGCCACCCGCCATGGCACAGATTACATAACTGATATTTCCCATCTGTGCAGTAACCGGCATCAAAATATTGGCAAATGTGTTGGCATTATTTGCACTGTCGAAAAGCTGTTCATTTAATTCATTAAAATCCTTTATAGACTGCTCCTCATGACAAAAAACCTTAACCACTTTCTGCCCATTCATCATCTCCTCAATCTGAGCATTTACCTTCGCCAAATCTCTCTGCTGTGCCAAAAAATAACTACCACTTAACCCCGCAATCTTTTTAGTAATCAAAAGAGTCAATGCAATCATGACCAAAGTTAATATTGTCAAAGGAATACTCAATACGACCATGCAGACAAATACGCTGACAATCGTAATACCACTGTTTATCGCCTGAGGAACACTCTGGCTGATCATCTGACGCAGCGTATCAATATCATTGGTATATGTAGACATGATATCACCGTGGGCATGGGTGTCAAAATATTTAATCGGCAGTGTCTCCATTTTTTCAAACATCTGAGTCCGGAGATTACGGAGAGTTCCCTGTGTCACATTGACCATAATACGGTTGTATGTGTATGAGCACAATACACCAATCCCGTAAAATACTGCCACCTGAAGGAGCTTTGCCCCCAACGGTCCGAAATCCGGCTTTGTCGCTTTGCTGAGCGGCATAATATAATTATCTATCAGAGACTGAGTAAACATGGTTCCCTGTATATTCGCCAAAACACTTGCCACAATACAAATGACCACGATGACGCAATGCACACCATAATCCTTAAATACATATTTGAAAACACGACGCAGCTTTCCCATAGGGTCCTCAATATGAGGTCTCGGTCTTCCCGCCATTTTTCTTCCACCCGGTCCCGGAGGCACAGCTCCTTTGGGAGGCATTCCACTCTGCTCACCGGGCTTTTCCTGTGGCATATTCTGTGCGCCTTTCACTTGGTTATCTCTATTTTCTGCCATAGGTATCACTCCTTTCCCGGCTCGTCAAAATCAGCATTTCCTGCCGCTTGAGACTCATATACTTCCTGATAAATCTGATTGCGTCCAAGCAGCTCCTCATGGGTTCCGAAATCATCCACACAACCATTTTCCATCACGATAATGCGGTCACAATTTTCAATACTGGCTATTCTCTGCGCAATGATCAACTTCGTTGTACCCGGAATCTCCTCTGCAAAGGCACGGCGAATCTTCGCATCCGTAGCAGTATCCACCGCACTGGTAGAATCATCCAGAATCAATACTTTCGGTTTCTTCATCAAAGCCCTGGCAATACAAAGCCGCTGCTTCTGACCACCGGAAACATTCGTTCCACCCTGCTCAATATATGTATCATATCCTTTGGGCATTTTTTCAATAAATTCGTCTGCACAGGCGAGGGCACATACTCTCTTGCACTCCTCCTCTGTGGCATCCGGATTGCCCCACCGTAAATTTTCTATTATCGTGCCGCTAAACAAAACATTATTTTGTAATACGACAGCCACTTCGTTTCGCAATGTCTCCAGTCCGTATTTTCGGACATCTCTACCGCCCACCTTTACACATCCCTCTGTCACATCATAAAGACGGCTCACCAAATTCACCAGACTGGATTTCGCACTTCCTGTACCTCCCAAGATACCTATGGTCTCTCCGGATTTTATATCCAGATTAATATCCTTAAGAACTGCATCCTCTGATTCTTTCTTATACTTAAATGAAACATGTTCAAAAGAAATACTTCCGTCTGTAATTTCCAGTACAGGATTTTCCGGATCTGTTATATCCGGGGTATCATTAATCACCTCTGCCACACGCTCTCCACTGGCAATACTCATGGTAATCATCACAAATACCATGGAAAGCATCATAAGGCTCATCAATATGTTCATACAGTATGCAAGCAGTAGAGACATATCACCTACCATCATGGAGCCTCCCACAATCATTTTTGCCCCCAGCCAGCTAATGAGCAAAATGCATCCGTAAACGGTAAACATCATGACCGGCATATTGAGCACAAGCATACTCTCCGCTCTAACAAACATTTTATATAAATTCTGACTTGCCTTGCTGAATTTCTCTTTCTCAAATTCTTCTCTGGAATACGCCTTGACAACACGAATTGCCGTAACATTTTCCTGCACACTTTCGTTCAAATCATCGTACTTGCGAAAAACTTCCTTGAAATATCCCATAGTACGACCGACCAGAAAGTAAAGAAAAATCGCCAGCAAGATAACAGCTCCCAAATAAACACTTGCTATCCTGGCATTGACATAAAATGCCATCGCCATTGCACAAATCAACGATGCCGGAGAACGCATACACATTCTCAGAATCATCTGGTAAGCATTCTGCAAATTGGTCACATCTGTGGTCAGCCGGGTTACCAAACCGGAAGTACTGTACTTATCTATATTGGAAAAACTGAATGTTTGGATATTTTCATACATTGCCTTCCGCAGATTTTTTGCAAAGCCGGTAGATGCTCGCGCACCATATTTACCACCCATTGCCCCGGACCAGAGACCACCGGCGGCAAGGAGCACCATAAGCCCACCCATAATATAGATGTGTTTCATGTCTCCCTTTAGCACACCTTCGTTGATGATGGATGCCATAAGTAATGGAATCAATGTCTCAAAAACCACTTCCAACAGCATAAATATCGGGGTCAAAATAGAGTCCCTCTTATATTCCTTTACCTGTGCCATTAATGTTTTTACCATAACTAATCACCTTTTCTTCCTGCAATTTCTCCACCCCGGACAATATCGGATATGAAAAGTTTCCCATACTGTCAAAAAACATCGCTGATAAGAATTCTCCTATCAGCGATGCTTATTACTTCTGACTATTTCATCAATCGTAATTGATACCCATCAAATTAGTCAAGATTGAACATATAAACTTCCTCAGTGTCAGGCTTCTCCTCCTCATTTGGAATGATAGTGAGTGTGGTCTTGCCCTCCTTGCGGTCATTCTGGATATACATCTCCAGTTTATTGAAGATCTTCGTATTCGCAGAGTTTACATTTTCCTTATCATAAGTGATGAAATACTGTTTTCCGTCAATCAGCGTTTCATTGAACTGTCCCGGCTGACCTTCCGGAGAAGTAATCTTCTGGTACTCACCATCACCCAAACTGCGATAAATCGTAGTTACCGGTAAGGAAATCGCTTTATCTTCTTCACTGTCAAAGCCTGTGAACTGAATCATGAAGGACTTGATAATGCTTCCCTTCACATTTCCCTCGTGTGGTGTGAAGTAAATAATATGCGTATCATCATCTGTAAATACATCCTTCTTCTTAACAACTTCCGTGTTAGCTCCTGATGAACTGCTTCCGCCTGTATCAAAGCTTCCGCCATAACCATCATCGTAAAGCTTTATAGATAGCATTCTTGCATGCGGACAATAATAGTTCGCAGGTCGGATAACCAGATAATCTATATCCTTGCTATCACTAACTCCTAATATCTCTTTCAGATCACCGATAGTCATCTGTACTACTTGAATATCCTTAGAGTTTTTAGAGGTTCCAGCACAAGCTGTCATAATAGCACGCTTCGTCCAAGCATCGCTACCACCATATACATCCCACAGAGCAGAATCAGGATCTACTTCCTCGGTACTTGTATAGGTGAACTGGATAACCGCATTATTACTTAGGCCTGTCATCCAATCAGCACCGGAAGTTCTGGTTGCCTCAAATGTAGTCGCATTCTGGTTGAACTGATTCTCCCATATAGTAATCGGCTCCGGCTCTTTCGACGGCTCCGGTGCTTCCGTAGGCTCCGGTGTAGGAGTTGAATCAATCGTCTTTGGTTTTGCGGAGTGAACTACTTTACCCTTCTCATTCTTCAGGTACTCCTTAAACAGAGTAGTCTTGACAGACTTCTCACCTGCTGTTACTTCAAAGGAATACTTCCGCTCCTTCGTTGTGATGCTGTCCTCTTTCAATTCTTCCGGAGTACCGTCAATCTGTGTCACCTTATCAACTGTTACATACGGTGTTCCATAAGAGAACTCATATGCACCAACCAATGTATTGATGAACAACTGCATTTCCTGCGCAACTGTTGTCTTCTCTAAATCAATCGCATCATAGAATACAGTGTCTACGTTATACAGATAGTAGTTATTTGCCGGATCATTCGGGGACATTGCATAGTAGGTATTTAACTTACCTGCCGCATTACCACGTCCCTGATAATCTCCCATACAGTACCATACATCCGCACCCGGAATTTCCAGATTCAACTGGTAATCCTGTGCCAGTGCACCGGTCATAGCCAAATCCTCACCAATGGTGTACGGATAAATACATACCGTACCTAGATTTGCCTGAGAACCTTTTGTCGATACCTGCTTACCTGCACCATAAGCCATTGCTTTTCCATTTACCTGTTGCCAAGACTCATTGTTATATACAAGGTATTTATTACTTGAAGTACCACCCTGAGTTATCTTGTTATAGGTATACTCCAGACTCTCATAACCACTTGCGGAAATCGCTTTACCGGAAGCATCTGTTGCCTTATCATTGTAACGTGATGTTGTACCGTCAGAAGAACTGAAACGGCTCAAACCGGCAACATCCTTCAGCATATCGCGGTTCGCTGTATTGGAACCGGATGCAGAAATGGAATCGTTGGTATAAACAACACTCTTATCGTTATTGGATACCCAAGCTGCAAAGGATACTGCACCGTTAGCATTACTTGCATTCTGCAAATCTGCACCACAGCTATACAACATTACACTGTAGTCCATATATTCTGTCGGATAGTAGAATTCCTTACCCGACTGTGCGAACAATGTACTCGATGTATCATCTTCACTGTGGCTGCCGGAATTAACCTCCTTAAAACGATTCAGATACTCGGATAAGGTAATTGTCTTAACATTAATCTTATAGTCGTTTACGTCTGCATACTTCTTAAACAGCTCATTTTTAGTCTCTAAGTTTGCATTCGTCTTATCCTTGCCATCTGAAACAATCTGTAAAACATTAATCTCGTGAACAACCGGTTTTCCGTCTTCACCCATCTCGCCCTTGTACAGGGAAACTCCGGATACTTCATAGTAAACACTTTCATTCAATGTGCTGTATACAATGAATTTCCATGCAATCGGACCGTTTGTCTGTTCCTCCGGAATCGTATAGGAAACCGTATACTCTGCCGGCACTTCCTCACCTTCATCATTTAAGGTACCCGGTGCAAATGTCTGTCCTGCAGATACTGTACTGTTCCATGTATCCAGAACATCGGCTCCCGTCTCATTTTCTGAAATGATTCCGTCACCGTTCTTATCCACGAGCAGACGTACCGCATACTTTTCATCTTCGTTAGTAGTATATCCAATCTTAAATGTAAAGGTCAGATTGTACTTTCCATCCTTATCCGGCTTAATCGCGTCAGTCGATGTCGTTCCACTGGTATTACCGTTTTCATCCTTCACCGATGTATCACCGGTCGGATTATTATAGGATGGAGGTGTTCCCGTTATTTTTACAGAAGCCCCACCTGTAGCGAAGTTAATCACATTACTGGTTGTCAGTGTTGAAAGAGCATATACATTATCTTTCTTACGAACATTATTCAAAAAGCTCTCGGTGTTGGTTTTCGAACCAACTGACTTACTGAATAACGTATTACCGTTGGTGTTACCCATATACAGGATATCCGGAAGTACAAGCGCCTTACCGGACTTCACGTAGGACTCGAGCGCATCTGCCTTCAGGGATGTCACATCGTTACCTGACAATCGATACTTTGCACCTTCTCCCTTAATTTCATCTCCTACATGAAGGAATATCTTATCATTGTTATCACTGTCATTATACTGTGGTGCTGTGTAAGTCATACTTACCCAGCTACCCGTCATATCCTGCACACTTTGTTTTCCGGAAGTGGCATTCATCTTACCGGTGGAATTACCAAAGTATATCATATCATACTTGGATAAATCCTGCTTGCTGCCGTTAAACTCATAAGTTGTCATATGAGTGATATTAAAGTCATCCTCGTCAAACATATATTCATCGCTTGCCGGGAATAATAACAACAGATAATCAATATTTATCTTTGTAAAGTCACTACAAGGCTCAATATCCAGAATCTCTATCACACCGTCTTTACCATTGGAACCGGTATCGGACTTATCATAGTGCAACATATAGTAGATAATATCCTGTGTGGATACCGTATCCTTGTGTTCTTCTCCTTCTGTTTCATCGTAGAAGTCGAATACCTGACCGGTAGACTCATTTTGCTGAATATCATCATCACCAGCCAAATAGTAAATCTTACCGTTGTTGTTATATACATAAGAGAAGTTATTAACACCCTGGTTACCATCATAGTATGGTGCTGTTGTCGCTGACTTATCCGTTTTCAGTTTGTACTTATCTTTGAACGCTCTCCAGTGCCCTACGTTATCGTTGTACGGCATAAAGGTTCGTATATTCCACCACAACTGCGCTTTGCCTTCATGTGGCTCCGCAATACCTTCACCCTTATCATTAATCTGAATAACAGACTTACCGGTGGTGACACGTGTACGGAAAAAGTTATTGTAAAATACCGTCTGGTCCATCAGAAGGTCCATCAGGCAGAACTTATACACGTTGTTGTTATACGCTGTTTTCTCTACAGCACTGTCCTTTGCCGGTGTCATGGTCTCCCAATTCAACATTCTGGTAGGTGAATCGTTACAACTGTCCATAAAGTTTGACTGATACAACGTACTACCTATGATAATCGGTGCATAATTCATCTTCAGAGTTGGGTCTTTGGTACTATATGTGGAACCATTATACTCTTCAAACTTATTACACTTCATAAATAACTTCCGTGCAACCTCAAATGTGATATCATTCTGCTTTTCCGAATAATCCTCACCATTATCACCATTCTTATGACGCCCAAAGGTAGCACCGTTTTTGTTTCTGCTTTTCTTCGGGTCAATAAACAGGAGTTCTTTGGAACCATCCGGGTCTTTCTCTTTCGCTGTGCTGTAGAACTGCACAGATGCACCATACTCGTTTTTCTCATGGATATACATCAGGTCCGCATAGTCGAGCCACTCCGGATTCTCATTAAGCTCCCAAGGCTCAATGGCTTTAACAACAATGTTATAGTTATCCACCTCATACTGCGTACGAATTCTTACACTGTAACGCAGGAAGTCATCTGCATGATAATACTTACAGGTTTCATCCGGCATACTTCCCATACAGTAAGCTTTTTCTGTACGTGATGTATAGAATCTGTCACCGGGTTTCATACCTTTATCTACTGTATCTGCAGTATCATCTGACTTATAGGATTTATTCTCTTTTCTCTTATGATTTTTATAAATACTGTTTTCGGAATTACCCAATGTAACCCAGAAATACTCTGGGGTTTTATCACTTTCCTCAGCCTTACGAAATTGCGGAATATATTTATCTTCCTTTTCATCGTATACGACATCTCCAATGACAAACTTCGGAGTATAGTAATTCGGATAATCCGTTCCGCTCACCTTCTCATAGTATCCGTATAATGTCATTTCCTTATCAGAAAGGGTCCATGGCTTCGTTACATCACCAAACTCCTTTTTAGCCTTTGCATCCTGTACACCATCGCCATTTGCATCCTTGCCCGGATAATTCTCCTCCGGAAATGCATACGGCACAGCAAGCCCCATGTTCATGGCATTTAAGCCCTGCATGGACGTACCGGTGTAGGTCTTATACAAGTTTGCCGGTTGGCAATCGGAAACCATGTAGCTCATCTCCGCATATCCCTGCCAAGGCACAATTTCCAGAACGACAAAAGGATTTGTCGGAGAACCTATGGCATTATTTTTAGTACCGAAACTGCGGCTCGCCCCGGTCTTACTTCCTTTGAGATCGTCAATGTCGTTAATTGTACCGCGAAGATGTTCCCGGGTTGCCTTTCCCGCTTCCGAAGACCTCATATGCACACCGACATATGCTCCCAGTGCTACAACAACACACAGGGCGGCGACAATGGCTGTCTTCTTATTACGCAATAAATTAACCAGACTTGTTTTTGGTTTCTTTTTGCTCATAACTAAGCCCTCCATTCTTTCTTACTGCAAATGCCCTGACAGGGGAGACCCCTATCCAGTTTCTTATGCAAACAAATGTATGTCCTAAGACATCTCCTGTCTATCTGTAATTTTTGCAAGTCACTTCCAGAAGACATCTCTCATAATTCTCTCATAATAGAAATCGACTGATTTCCGTTTTTACATTAGCCCTCATTACGGATATTCTACCCAACCGTTTCGGATAGTAACCCCTTCATTCAGCTCATATTTTCTCGAGCCGTTTTTCATCTTCATGATAAGTTGAATATCATTTTTATTCACTGTTGCATCGAAATCTGTCATATATCTGCTAAACAGATAGTCATCGGATGCCACACAGGTACTTGACAATGCTGCCGGATCTACTGCTGTCGGATCCAAATCCCTTTGCAAGTACAATTTATCACCTATGAGGTAAATCAGCACTACCTTTGCCGTCTTTATATAGGGCGGCGTTGATGGTGTCGGTGTCGCTCCCGGTGATGGTGACGGAGGTGCCACTTTATCCACATCATACAATATCAATGCCTTGTTTGACGCATCAAATTCCGCATAATTTGAGGAATATGCCACATCACGAATCTGATTCAAAAGCATCTGTGATTCCATCTGCAGATTTAACTCATTCTTTGCATAACCATAACTCCGGGTACCAGAGGTTAAAAAATAAATAATAGCAAACATGACAATGGTAAACATCCCCATGGCAATTACCAATTCCACTAACGTAAAACCACGTTCATCCCTATGTCTCATGCTTCAACCTCCTTTCTACGCCTGCATATGCTTTCCTGTGTACTGTACCAGTTTCACTCCGTAAGAAGTCGTTCCTCTGCCCTTAAACTTAATCGAATCATAGAAAGTAGTTCCTGATGCATCATCAATCTTCTTACAACACAGAAACGCACCGGACGATTTGTTAAAGGCTATCTTGACAACTAAATTGCTGTCATCTTTGCTGTTAGAACCGTCTGAAACTGTGAAATCCACTGCTGAACCTGCAATTGTCATAACATCATATGTTGCTGCAGCAGAAATCACTTCAGCACGGGTAGATAAACCATCTTCTGTCCCGTCATTATATATCAGCGTTCTAACACCCTTGCTGTCCTTATACAAATATAAATAGGTCATTCCCTTCTTGGATAGACATTCCACCTGAGTGGTATCTAACCGGCTTAAGAATTTCGCAGTAGATTTTGATGCGTTTCCGGATCTGATAATTGAGAAGGTTCCTCCTGCGATACTTGCCAAAACAGCCAGAATCGCAATCGTTATAATCATTTCAATCATGGAAAAACCTCTTGTATCCTTACATACTTTTTGCATCTCCATCACCTCCTATCTTAGTTCTTCGTCCAGTTCTCATAGCATACACCCTCGTTATCGCCACTGTCATCATCTCCTCTGGCGATGGTAGCTGCCATCGTCTTACGGAAATACTTGCTCAGCATATTATAAACTTTCTCATCCGCTTCCAGAATCTTCTCAACCGTTTCTCCATCAGCGTCAATCTGCGTCGCCCCTTCAAAACGAATATCATCACCGGATATGATGAGTCCCTTAAAGTTCTTTCTAAGCTCTACTTCTCCGGTAGCAATGATGATTCCGCCTTTTTCAGCACCATCCCAAACATAATCTCCATCATGCACTACCGCAATGGAATCTGCCGGCATATTAGGATCCGCAGAGCCTTTATTTTCATAATTTTCTATCGCCGAGCGGTCAACTAACACATCAAATAAATTCGTCCTCTCAGAAGCTGTACCGTTAATTCCTGACTTTGTATACTCATCTGCAGCGCTGTCCGACAAACGATACTGCGAAGATGCATATGCTTTATCATACTCTCCTGCCAAAGACATCTGCAGCGACATATACTGTTTCGACACATTTACAGCGGTCGCATTTGCATAGCTGCTACCTTCATCCGGATTTTCAATTCCCAGTGAAAAGGCTTCCTTTCCGCTGGAAGAATCTTTATATAAAATATTACCGGCAGTAATTATATTCTTACTGTTATCCAACCGGATTCCCACACTGGACATATATTTTGCATTAACATCTTTTAACGTAGAATACTGCGGACTGGATGCGGAATATATCTGATAGAAATCCCTCATCTTATCATCCTTCAGATTCAAATAAAAGTAAATCAAGTCATCATCCTTAATGCTCGGGTCATGACGGAAATAGTAAGATAACGGTACGGTTGCATCCACATAATCCATAACATCAAATCCCGCTACATTTACATATTTGTTATAACCGTCTGCATCAAACTCATACTGCTCCGTGGAGCCTTCAATTGGTGTAAATACAATCGGATTGGAAAATGTAGTACCTGCGGTTCCCACCAGTTTCCAATAATCCTTTGGTACATAATATGCCAACTGACTACTCTTGACAGTCAAGGACTCACCGGTACGGATATCACGGCTTCCGGCATAAGCACTTCCTGCTCCGCTTAAACTTTCACCCTCATTTGCTTTCTTGGAAATAAATGTTTTTCCGGCTAACACCAGTCCCTCTGTCAAACCATATAAATCCAACGTACAGTTCTTTCCGTTGATTAACATCGCACTGCTGTAATTGGCATTGTCTGATATTTTGTTTATATTAGCAGGACTATAATCCTTATTGTAGTTATAACCCTCGTACAGTCCCTTCAACGTAACAGAATCATTATCTCCCCATACTTCCAAATCGTCAGATACCTCAATCTTGCCATCAATGGATAACGTGTTACCGGACGCTCCACCTGAAGAAGGTTTCGTCTCTATATTTTCCACCCACACTTCTGCCGTGCTGTCCAGTCCGGCTATCGTCATATTGGAACCTGCACGAACCAATATATCACCACGGGAAACCACATAATCCGCATTGACATTTAATGTAGCTCCGCTGTCTACCACAAATCCAGCCTGTGGCTCATCCAATTCTGTATCCCTGAGAACCGTTCCGGAATAAATACATCCGTTAACCGTGGCATTGCTTGCACTACCTGCAATCTTTACCTTATTATCTGCAAGCAAAGCATAATTCAGGTATTCAGAATTAATACCTGATTTCATTTCCGGCAGATTGACACGGATATCCGTATTAATCTGCGTCTGATAATCCTTCTCCGTCTTTACAACGGTGATATCTTTAATCAACAAGGTCTGGCGTTCACTGTCGTACTCCAAAGTCCCTTTTCCACCCGGATTACTTTTGTAACCGTCTACGAAAATGCCACCTGTATAGTCCGCCTGAGCCTGTGTGAGAAAACCGCGAATCACCTCATCTTTATAATAGAGTGATGCACCTGAATTAATATCACACTCTCCTTCCGACAGGGCAACAATCATAGCATTCATATATTGCTTCGCATACTTTTCCGTCAATGAATCTGAACCGCCGGAACGCAGAGCACCATATGCTGCAAATACATTCTCATAGGCATCTCTGGCAGAATTATCTGATAGATTTTCAACTCCGGCACGAACAGCATCTACAATGGAGTCTGCGTCATAAAAGTTCGTCTGAGAGCCTTTTTGTGCCTGTTTCAACCTGATATTGGTTATCGTCATGGAAATGACGGCAACTGCCAGCAATGAAATAAACGTCATCGCAATGATTGTCATTGCCAGAGAGGAGCCTCTCTCATCCTTTCTAAATTTTTTCATACATCCTCCATCCTTTCCTATCAACGTGTTGACCTGTAACCTTCACCTTACTTCTGCTGTACTTTATTGCCATCCACTTCTACCAACTTATCCGCATCACTAAACGGATATGAACCGCCGGTATCTCTGTATACCTTAATAATAATATCCGCCAGACGATTAAAGTCTTGCTTCGTAATCAGTGTATACTTACCGGATGCATCCTTCTTTGCATAGGAATACAGATTACTGCCGGATGCAAGCTCATCCATTCCGTCATTGGTCAAATTAGTATACACCTCTGTAATCACACTCGTCAGGTTGGAATCACAATCTGCTTTCATCTGGTAACTCATACTGCGTACAACAATTTTCGGATCAGATGTATCTGCCGGAGTTGCATTACTCTGTGAAACACTGGATTCCGCAATTAAATACAGTTTCAAATCGGATATTCCCAACACTGATGCCGGGTTAGATGCTGAAATATATATCTCATCCGCATTGGTATTCGGTGTGTAGAAGATAAAAATTCCTTCGAATTTATTTTTGTTCACCGACTTACTTACCACTGACTCCGGATGTGGATTCGGATTGGCATCTAAAATCGCCTGAGGATATTCATCCGATGCATCCTTCACATAGGTGTAATTATAAGTCACACTTACTTTGACATTGTCAGCAGTTGGTGCCTGTTCAATATAAACGTCTATTTTGCGTTTCAAATGTGCTGCAATCGTCGCATTGTTTACTTTTGTAGCGTCTTTTACCACAGCCCCACCACTATTGCTGCAATATGTTGTATACAACCTGTTAAAATGGTTAGCAGCCATCGTTAAATACGCCTTATTCTCTGCGGAAATGATATCCTTACCGCCATCCATTTCAGGAAGCTTCGCCTCACTGAAGTCTAAGTCTTTATCATAAGCTCCACTGCTGCTGTTATACACACCGGAAACAGAACTTTTCGGTGTGACATTTGCCACAACATTATAACTCTTGCCGTTAATCGTATATTTTTTGTACATCTCGTAAGTTACACCGGAACCTGTAGGCATCGGACTCGGTAGTACCCAGCTATAATTCGGTGCTGCTGAAGGCTCTGCCACCTTGTCAGCATCCAGACTATAACCGGCTACTTTCAACTCCTCCACTGCATCCTGTGCTGCTACCACAGCATTTTGCTGCTCCTTTGTCCTCGCACTGTGACGCATCGAATCTGAGAAATACGCCAGTAACGGAACCGAAATGGTAGCAAGAACTACAGTTGTTATTACAACTTCGATTAACGTGAATCCCTTATTATCTTTCCATACTCTCTCTCTCATACCAATCCTTCTCCTTACTGCCTTACTACAGTTTCAAAACTTCCCCGATACGTCCGGTAAGCCCGGCGTAACAGATTTACTTGTTAAAAATATCTTTTTTAGAGGTAGGAACATCCCAAGTCGGATTTCTGTATGCTATATCCTCCGTCTCCTCACGACCTCCAACTGAATACATGGACACCGTCATGGAACATTTCAGCGGTTTGCTTCCCGTTTCAGAGGAAATATCTATTTCTCTCACATTCATCCTATACGGATATTGATTAATGAAATTAATTATCGTTTTCAAAGAATCATAATTTGTATTAAAAGTCACCACTGAATCTGAACGATAACCAATATAATCAACAGCAGATGTACTTCCTTCGTTAGTCTCTCCCTCCGCACCGGTTCCTGCATCAGCATTAGCGTTAGCATCCGCATTGGCATCAGGCGTTTCCGTATTCTGTGCCACCAATGACTCCAGCGCCACTCCACCCATGAAAAAGATCTGATTCATAGTGAAGGCTTCCGTCTCAACAGTGAGTCCCTTTACTTTCTTTTCCAGTTGATCGTATCTGTCAATTACAGTCTGTGTACGGATTTCATATGGATACTGACCAAGTAGTTCCTCCACTTTATGTCTCTTTTCTTCAGTATCCTCCTTGGTAGAAGCTTCTTTTGCTCTTTTTGCATCTAATTCATTCACTTCCTTTTGCAGTTGTTCATTCTCCGCCACCACAACAGCACGCTTTTCATTAAATTTCTGAAGTCCCATAAACCATGCTAATGCTAATATCGCAATGGCTGCCAGGATTAACAACACACTCATTTCTCTGTCGCCTATACCCTTTTTTCCGTTCGGATTCGCCATCCTCTACACCTCCTCCTATTCTGCAGTTGTACCGGCGGTAGCATCGGTTCCCTCTGTGGTCTCCGTATCCTCCGCAACACCATCTATAACTACGTCTTTATCCTGCTGTGTCTCCCACGGTGCATAGTCCGCCGAAACGGAGAATGCATATTCACCAATTTCATTTCCTTCTGCCACTCCGGCAATAGATGCCACCTGTATATTCTGCAATGCTTTTACATCCGTTACTACTTCTATCTCCTCAAACATTGCCAACATTTTTGCTGCAGAAATCTTTGTCTTAGTTCTCACCGACATGACAATACCTGTCTCCGTGGAACGTAAGGTCTCTACCTGCATCTGCTTTGGCAAAGCCTTCTCTAACAATCCGATAATCTCCACCAGTTTCTGGTTAGTGGTTGCCGTAGTTTTATGTAAATTTGCCATGTCATTATATTCTTTTGTTGCCCTGTCATTTTCCTCAATAATATCATTAATATACTGTAGATTGGCTTTCTGCATCTGCAAATCATCATTTGCCTGGTTAGCTGCATTCAACTGGAACCAGCCAAATCCTACCATCCCCAATGCCGCTACTATACTCGCTGCGAAGATAATCTTCGAAGTCCGGGTATTGGTAGAAGAACTCTTACTATATTTAAGCTCCTTGAGATAAAAACCGACCGGGTCGATAGCTGCACCAATGGCTCCGATAAACTCTGTCTGATCTTGAAGACTTCTGTTAAATCCACGGGAAAACGTAATATTATTCAGCGTCTCCAACTTGCGGACCGGTAAGTCCATCTCCCTCTCAAACAACATATCCAATCCGCGAATTTTAACACCCATACCGGTTATGTAAATATAACCTAACTGATAGTCCGGATAACGGGAATTAAAATAATCTACCACGCGGATAACACTTAAGAGAATTCCTCCTACGGCATCCGTAACCGCCTTACGAGCCTCTTTACTCTGGCTGGAGCGTTTCCACTGGTCTTCAGAAATTCGTGTTCCGCGAACCGTCTCATCCTCGTAGTCCAAAGTGGAATACACCACATTCTCCCTGCAGAGCATCTCCATAGCATCCGTCTCATCCCGACATTCCAGAGCCGGATGCTGTAACATTGTCTCAATAATTGCACCTGTACCATAAGGAATGGTACGCTGCATAATCTGCTGATTTTCCTTTAACACACTAACCATCGTATTTAGTGAGCCAATCTGTACACACACACTGTAGCCGGAACCGATATGCTTCTGCAATACCTGCATGGAACCGTTTCCGAAATAGTCGATAGACACTACATGAACACCCATAAGGTCTGCCAGACTGTAGTAATTTTCAATCAGAGTATCCGGTGCTGCAAGAAGAAGAAGTTTCAAGCTTTTCTTATCTCCCTCTTTCACCGTCTCCAACACATTGTACGCCACGGTATACTCATCCATATTTACCGGAAAGTAATCCTGTGATGTGTTGTTGATCAGTGTATCCAACTGCTTCTCCGGCACGAAAGGTACCACTACTTCACGACTTGCAATCTTGCTGGAAGCGATGGAAAAGACAACATCTTTTTCCTTAACTCCATTATCCCGCATCTGGTCTCTCAATAAGACTGCCATACGATCCCTGTCTTTGATATAACCGTCTTCAATTATATCCGATGGATTATCAAACGCAAAGGCATTGTACACATGGGGATTTTTTTTCAGGTAATCAATGACAACCGCCTTTGTTACCTGCTGTCCAATCTCAATACTCAATACTTTCTTTGCCATCTGTTCCGTTCCTCCCTATCTTTTTCAGATTGTTTATAGCAGCTTCTATCGTTTCAATCCCTTCCAATAGAAACCAGTTTCATATCACACAAAATTTGACACATCTTGAAATCCTGTCAAACTCTCTGGGATAATGAAACTTACACTCCCTCTTAATTCCATATACCATAAGCTCTATAAGCCACAGAGTTCCAAATACCAATTAATCATAGGTCCTCCAAACAGCATAGCAATCCAGATACCCATAGATAAATAGGGTCCCAATGCCAGTGTATGTTCCGCCTTGCTCACCTTCATGCGTATGAGGTGAATCACAGAACCAAGGATACAGCCAAGCAAAAAAGCTAACACAATCACTTTCCAGCCAACTATAAGCCCTGCGCCACCCATCAGCTTAATATCTCCACCGCCCAACGCACGCCCTGTGGAAATGAGATACAATATCAACAGCGGCACACTAACGGAGAATAAACCTATGATATGGCTCACCCAATGCTCCCTATCTAATAAAATCGCAAAAATCCCTAACACGAGAATTACCAAATTCACCTTGTCAGGAATAATATACGAACGAAAGTCAATCACACTTAATACTATAAGGGCGGATGTCAGGAGACAATATACAATACTAATGCTGTTAATACCGTTCGCCAAGAAAACGATTACATATAATGCCCCGTTCATTCCTTCTACCAGGGGATACTGAAGTGATAACTTAGTATGGCACTTCCTGCATCTGCCCCTCAGTATTAAATAGCTAAAGAGTGGAACAAGGTCATACCAGCGCAGCCGATAGCCACACTGCATACAGTGTGAGCCTTTCATAAGACTCTCCTGCTTCGGATAGCGGTAAATACAGACATTCAAGAAGCTGCCTATCGCAATCCCAAACAGAAAGACAAACACATAAAATATCAAATATGCACACCACTCCGGCATAACCTTGGCTCCTTACACTCTTATGTTGATTCAACTGACAAAAGTCGTTACAGCAATATAGCTATTATAAGTCTACATTATTTTACTTCCGGATCATTCGAATCAGTAGAAGCGAAGGACTTAGTATCAGAAGCATTGAATGCTGTATAACCCTTTGTTTTGTTCAGTGTGAAGACAGTAATCTTACCATTTACTGCATCAACTGCAAGATAAATTCCCTGTCCCTTGTAAGCCTTAGACTTCAACTGTGCTTCTGCATCGTCACACAGCGCATCGAGATCAGCAAATCCCGGTCTCAGCTCCTGCAACTCAGTTTCAGCCTTAGCATTTGCAACAGTAGGAAGATCTTTAATACTCTTCTTAGCAGCAGTTGTAGCACCTCCACAAGACTCACCGGACTGTGCAATTGCAGAGTTGATATCTGTCAACAATGCAGACAGAACCTGCTGATCCTTTGACTGACGAGACTTCTCCATGTAAGGGATAACCTGAGAAGCTACCACACCTACCAGGATAGCCATAATGGCCATAACGATGATTAACTCAACCAGAGAGAAACCTTTCTCCTGATTCTCACGTAACTTTGCTACATAATTTTTCATAACTTTTTCTCCTTTTCTTTTTTATTTATTATAAACCACCCTTGGCAAGCGGTTATAATACAACTTAACCTTAACTGATTATGAATTCTCAGCCATGTTGTAGATACTGAGCATCGGCATCATGATGGCACCCATGATCGGAACTACGATGAGCGCCATAAGAATAATAATCAACGGCTCCATAACTGCTGTCACCGCCTGTGTAGCAGCTTCCACTTCTTCATCATAGTAATCTGCTACCTTTTCCAACATTTCCTCCATATTACCGGTCTCCTCACCGATACGTGTCATATGGCACAATAGCGGCGGAAAGATTCCACTATCCTCCAACGGCTGAGACAAAGCAACACCTCGCTCAACCTCATTCTTAGCATCCTGTACGGCAACCTGCACCAAGCGATTGCTCATCAGCTTACCTACAATCTCAATCGCTGCCACCATCGGAATACCCGATGCCATGAGCGTTGCCAGTGTACGTGTCAGTCTGGCACTTGCCGACTTAATGGTCAAATCACCGAAAATCGGAGCCTTCATAGAGATCGTTCCAAAGAAAACGGCTCCCTGGTCTGTCTTCATAAACATTTTTATACCGACGACTATCGCTATAATACCACATAAGAAGAACGGCCACTTGGCGATGAGGAAATTACTAATCGCCACCACGGCAAGAGTAAGTCCCGGAAGCTGTCCTCCCGCTGCATCGAAGGTCTCCTGAAAGGATGGCACCACCTTCACCAGCATAAGGATAACAACGCCGATAATAACCACTAACAACACACAGGGATAAATCATCGCCTGCATAATCATTCCTTTCAACTTGGCATCTTTATCAAAATGCGTCGCCATACGATCAAATGTAGTCTCCAAACTACCGGAAGCCTCACCCGCTTCCACCATGTTAATAAGAATACTCGGAAATACATCCGGCATGGTACTCATAGCTCCCGCCAGAGTATCACCTTTCTCCACCAGCGTCTTCAAATCATTTACCGCTGCCTGCAGCTTCTTATTGTCACACTGCTCACCCAGCATACCCAACGCCTGAATCACCGTAACGCCGGCATGGAGAATACTCTGAAACTGCTTACAAAACACCGTCAAATTCTTAGAACTGACTTTGCCTCCAAACCCGAGATTCAAATCCTTACTCAGGGCACTTGGTTTCTCCACCGTAATCGGTGTCATTCCCTGATTTTTCAGGTTATTTCTTGCTGCTTCTTCATTTGCAGCTTCTATCGTACCTTTTTTCGTCTTTCCTGCGGAATCTATCGCAGTATACGCAAATGTTGTTGCTGCCACACCTATCACCCAATCCTTCCACTATGTATCTGTGATGAGATTCGGAATACATCCCCATCAAGTCAACGTTTCTCTAAATCTGAATCCATTTACAAATAATGCAACACAGGACGAACGGATATAGCTCGCCCATCATGTTCATACTTTGTTCAAAAATTATATCATATTTCTTAACTTTTTCAGATAGTTTTTGCATACTTTCTGTATTTTTGTAAAAACTATACAAAAAAAACTGTCTATAGCTAGTAAAAATGTCGGATTTGTGAATATTTTTCCAGCATTTGGCAAACGAAATCACCATCCACACGGAAAAATCATCACATAAATTCACATTAATAGATTCTCTTACGCAGCTGATCCGGCTCCTGAGCAAACTCCATTGCCTGCGTGGAATCAATCTTGCCTTCACTATACAGCTTATAAATGGAGTCGTCCATGGTAATCATGCCCATATTTTTACTGGTCTGAATGGAAGATGTAATCTGATGGGTCTTATTCTCACGTATCAGGTTCTGAATCGCCGGCGTAATATGCATAATCTCAAAGGCTGCCACACGTCCTTTGCCGTCTGTCATAGGAATGAGCGCCTGGGAGATAACGGAAATCAACACGTTAGCAAGCTGTACACGAATCTGCTGCTGCTGATGGGGCGGAAATACGTCGATAACACGGTCTACCGTAGCTGCCGCACCAATGGTATGTAGTGTGGAAAATACCAAGTGACCGGTCTCTGCTGCGGTAATAGCAGAAGAAATCGTCTCCAGGTCACGCATCTCACCTACGAGGATAACATCCGGATCCTCACGGAGCGCAGCACGAAGTCCGGCTTCAAAAGACATGGTATCCATACCTATCTCACGCTGGCTGACGATGGAAGACTTATGGAAGTGTTCGTACTCGATAGGGTCCTCCATAGTTATTATATTCTCCGCGCGCTCTCTGTTGATAATATCAATGAGAGATGCCAGTGTGGTGGACTTACCACTACCGGTCGGTCCTGTCACCAGTACCAAACCACGTTTTTTCTTAGTAAGTTCCGTTACCGAAGGCGGCAGACCCAACTTTTCCGCTGCCGGAATCTCCATACTGATCAAACGGATGACCGTACCCAAAGCACCTTTCTGCTTGAGTACGTTTACACGAAATCGACCATTGCCGGGAATCGCATGAGAAAAATCCGCCTCACCGGTGGCATCCAAATCCGCCCGCAAACGCTCCGGCACCATGGGCATAATCAGCTCTGCCGTATCTCCCGGCGTAAGCGGTTCTCTGGTAATTTTACGCAGTTCACCATGCACGCGGCACTTTGCTTCCGCACCAGCCGCCACATGTAAATCGGATGCACCGATTTTTCGTGCCTGAACCAACAAGTCATTAATTGTAAAATTTAACATATTGCCTCCCCCATATATTAATTTTATTCTTCTCCGTATGCCACACGATGAACTTCATCAATCGTAGTAACTCCCTGTAATACGAACTGGTTTGCCGAAGTAACCAAGGTCTTCATTCCCTCGCGGATTGCCTGATTCTCAATTTCCTCTGCAGAACCCTCTCTGATGATAATACGCTTCAACATATTAGACATCGGCATAATCTCATAAATACCGATACGTCCCGTATAGCCGGAACCGCCGCAGTTCATACAATCGCCACCGACAGTTGCCTGTGGCACCAGAATCTCTCTACTGCGATATTCCGGACGGATATGCATCTCCTCTTTTTCAAATTCAGTGAGAGGAACCATCTGTTTACACTCCGGACATACACGACGAAGCAGACGCTGTGCGATAACACCCACTACCGCATCTGCAATCATGTAGCTCTCAATATCCATATCCGCCAGACGGGTAATGGTACTTGCCGCACTGTTGGTATGGAGGGTACTTACTACCAAGTGACCGGTGATAGATGCTTCTACGGCGATGCTGGCAGTCTCCTGGTCACGAATCTCACCGATCATGATGATGTCCGGATCCTGACGCAGGATAGAACGCAATGCCGATGCAAAAGTAAGCCCCGCCTTCGGGTTGGTCTGTACCTGATTGATACCGGCAAGGTTTGACTCTACCGGGTCCTCTACTGTGATAATATTAACACCCTCTGTATTTAATTCACTAAGAGCTGTATACAATGTCGTAGACTTACCACTACCTGTAGGTCCTGTAACAAGGATAATTCCATGAGGATGGGAAAGAATCTTATCAAACTTCGCCAAATCCTCCGGCTGGAAACCTAAGTCCTTCTTATCTCTGGTGAGTGCCTTCTTCTGTGTCAAACGCATAACGACCTTCTCACCAAATACCGTCGGCAGGTTGGACACACGGAGGTCAAACTCCTGACGGTCAACCACGACACTCATACGACCGTCCTGTGGTTTACGTTTCTCGGAAATATCCATACCGCTTACGATTTTAATACGGGCAACCAACGCCGGAAACAATGCCATATCATGACGCATTGCCTCCTGGAGCACACCATCCACGCGGAAGCGGATGCGAAGCTGCTCCTCCATGGGCTCGAAATGAATATCACTGGCTCTCTTATGCACAGCCTGCTCCACAATCTGATTCAGCAGACGAACAATCGGTGCCTGTTTAATCTCCTCGGATTCCTCCATTGGGTTGGCACGATTACCGTAACGCTCCTTATGCTCCTGGGTAAACTGATCCGCCATCTTCATGGCTTCCGCATTACCGAAATATCTGTCTAATGCCTGTGCCACATCCTTCGTCGTGGTAACATGAGTCTCAATGTGCAGACCAGTAACGATAGACAAATCGTCAATCGCCGCCAAATCCATCGGATCGCTCATGGCTACACGGAGTATATTGGGATTCTCCGGACTGAACTCATACGGCATCAACATATATTTGCGCAACAGTTTTTCGTCAATGAGTGTCAAGATATTATCTTCAATGTGATAATCACTCAATTTCACTCTGGATATATTTAACTGTTGGCTCAATACTTTAGCAACATCGTCATCAGAAGCAAGACCCATATCAACAACCGTGGTACCGAGCTTCTGTCTAACTTCACTCTCCTGCTGTGTCTGCAGTGCTTCCTGAAGCTGTTCAGCGGTAATCAAACCACTCTCTACAAGCATGTCTCCTAATCGTTTTCTACGACGTCCTCTTGATGCACCAAAACTATCCATTTTCCCCTCCTGCTCTTAATCATTCTTTTGGGTTCACTTTAGTTTAAATTGCTCTGTAATTATATCTATACACATACCATATCTATTATAGTTGTTTTTTTATAAGAAAGCAATACCTAACTCCTTGAAATATTGCATCCCTGCCTCGTCTTATGCAAAGCTCAATCACCTAATTCAAAGAAAAGAAAATCATAAAATTCTGCTTTCTGTACATACTATATCTCACGACAAAATGTCCCGTCCGCAAAATTGCTTTTTTCAATTTACGGATGGAATACGACATTTCGTCTTCCCATAGATTGCGGCCGGGATGTTTGCGCTGTCAGTGCCGGCTGCTAATTTTTTTCAGACAGTGCAGAAACGGAGGCAACTATGAAAAAAGATGCGAAAAGTATGAAAAACGTTGCCGAGCATTGCACCCGTTTCAGCCCTTATGATGATAAAGGGTGTGATTGCTCAAACTCCACCGCAAGTGGTGTAAGTTGCAAAAACTGCACACACTACACGGAGAAGGATGTGTGTGATTTGGACCTCTACGCAGAGATTATGAAAAATCATAATTTCTAAAAATCAAATCATGCACAAACCGGCAGTTCTTTTTTGCCGCTCGCATGCGGCAGAAAAGAACTGCTTTTTAAAATCTCTTTCAACCTATCGGCTCACAAATACGACAATAGAACGTGGCGGCACTACAGTCGTCCGCTGTATGTCCTGTCTTTTATTTTTTTTACGTCTTACCGGTTTTGTCCTGCGCTCCGGAAGATCATAAATCATTTCGTCAAAAGTTTCTATCGCTGCAAACCATTCCCTGCCATCCGGAAGTGTCGGCAGGTCAAATGATTTATTTTCCCAAAACATATTAATGATGATATAAAGAGAATCGTCCTCTGTCCCGTCCTTTCTCCGGGCATATTTTCCACTTAAAAGTATTCCCAGCATACGGCTGTAATTGGAAAAGTCCGGTCTCCATGTCTGTAAACCATGGGCAGACAAATCCGGAATACCACAGGATAACGTGTCCATAAGGTGCGGCTGCGTTTCCCGCCTGAGCACCGGATGCTCTTTTCGGAATGCAATCAATTTTTTAACATACTCCCGAATCTGTTGTCCCGTTTTTGTCTCTTTCCAGTTGAGCCATGTCACGGTATCATCATGGCAATAGGGATTATTGTTTCCATCCTGAGTATTGCCAAATTCATCCCCCGCCAATATCATAGGGGTCCCCTGGCTGCACAAAAGCATCAGAAAAGCATTGCGTATCTGACGCATGCGCTGGTCATGCACTGCCTTTTTACGACTTTTTCCCTCCACGCCACAATTCCAGCTATAGTTGTACTCTGTGCCATCGGCATTGCGCTCCCCGTTACTTTCATTGTGCTTAATATCATAAGATACCAAATCCATCATGGTAAAACCATTCACATGAGTCATAAAGTTAATGACTGCCGCATTTTCCGGGTGGCGGTAAAATCTCTTATAAAACATTTCCACCTGCCCCTCATCGCTCTTTAAAAATCGTCTGGCATCATTCATAAAACCTTCGTTATACTCAGCAAATGTATTTCCTGTATGATGGATGCCTGCATCGGACAGCATCCTGGAATCCCAATACGAAGACAACAACTTTACACCGGATAAAATCGGGTCCGATGCCAGTGCGATAGATGGCATCACCTCCGTATTGACACGAAATCCGTCCACATGATAATTTAATACCCAATGGCGCAGACAATCTGTCATTTGATTTAAGTTTGTTCCCGGCACAAAATAGAAATCCAATAATACCTCTATACCATTTTGATGAAGTTTCTTTACAGTTTGTTTGAATTCTGTATCAACCTGTTCATTACTACTATATGCGGCTTTCGGCGAAAAATAATAAGTATCACCGGTACCATATCCCCAATAATTTATCTTTTCTCCCTGCATCTCCTCAAACTCGTATACAGGCAGAAGAAGGACACCATTGACTCCCAGCTCCTTCATATATGGGATTTTTTCCTGCAATCCGGCAAACGTTCCCGGTTCCTTCACACCCGAAGATGAGTGTTTTGTGAAGCCGCGAGGATGTAATTGATATAATACCAATTCATGAAAAGGCTTGCGCAAAATACAGTCTCCACCCCAATCAAAATCCGTGAGACAGATTTTTCCACGTAACGGCAGTTTGCCACGACGATTCCATCGTTCCCTGCCGGAAATCCCTGCAGCATATGGGTCGATGATATCAATGCCATCTGCTTCATATATATATTCATATTCCTCTGTGAGAAGTCGGGCAAGTGAGATATTACTGTTTAACTCTGTCAATTCAAGATATACAAAATAAACACTGCCCATGCGATATTCTTCCTTGAGCTCAATACAATATTCCGGAGATTTCTTTCCTTTACGGTATAATTTCAAATAACACTTCTTTCTGCCCGGCAGATAGACTGCAAACTGAACACCGTCAGCCACTTTAGAAACACCAAGCGGCAATGCATTTCCCGGTTTTATGGTAAAAAGATTTTTTGTCATAAAGTTGCTCCATTCATTTTGTCTGATTATGCGCTAAACATCACATAATGCACTCGTTTGTGAAGTAACTGCTATCGTTATAACTATGATACCCCATTTATATACTACTACATTTTCGCTGGATATGCAAAGAAAACTTATAATCATTTTATTTTCTATAGATTTTATAGCGCTTTCGGCGACAAAAGTTCCTCATCCATAATTATCCAAAAAAAATTCTTGCAAAATTGCACATACTGATATATAATGGACTAGTGTTCGAGAGAGACACCTCTAAAACACAGTGATATTGGGCTATCGCCAAATGGTAAGGCACTGGACTCTGACTCCAGCATTCAAGGTTCGAATCCTTGTAGCCCAGTTAAAAAAAGAACCCGCATCAACGGGTTCTTTTTATTTTATGTTATTAGTTATCATCTTCTGCCTGTACAGAAAGAATCTGACGCTTTCTCGCCATCTCATCGCTGTCCAGATATTCATCGTAAGTAGTAATTTTATCAATTAATCCGCCCGGCGTAATTTCCATGATACGGTTGGCTATGGTCTGGATAAACTGATGATCCTGAGATGTAAACAAAATCACCCCCGGAAATTTAATCAGTCCGTTATTTAATGCAGTGATGGACTCCATGTCCAGATGTGCCGTCGGCTCGTCAATAATCAGTACGTTTGACGCCAAAATCATCATCTTAGAAAGCATGACGCGCACTCGCTCACCACCGGACAGCACATTGACTTTCTTGACTCCGTCTTCCCCCGGGAATAACATACGACCCAGGAAACCACGTACATAGGTAGGGTCTTTTTCCGGCGAAAACGGCATCAGCCAATCTACTATCGTTTCATTTCCCGAGAATAAATCGGTATTATCCTTCGGGAAATACGACTGACTCGTAGTAACGCCCCATTTATAGCTTCCTTCATCCGGCTCCATCTCTCCCGCCAGAATCTGGAATAACGTAGTGGTGGCAATGGTATCACTTCCCACAAATGCCACTTTATCCTCTCTATTCAGAATAAAGGAAATATCGTCTAACACTTTGACACCGTCAATGGTTTTTGAAATATGCTCCACCGTCAACACTTCATTTCCGATTTCCCTCTCCGGTCGGAAGTCAATGTAGGGATATTTTCTGCTGGATGGCTTGATATCATCCAATTCAATCTTTTCCAATGCTTTTTTACGGGATGTTGCCTGCTTGGATTTAGAAGCATTGGCACTAAACCGCTGGATAAATTCCTGCAGTTCCTTAATTTTCTCCTCTTTCTTTTTGTTTGCCTCTTTCATCTGTTTAATCATCAACTGGCTGGATTCGTACCAGAAATCGTAATTTCCGGCATAAAGCTGAATCTTGGCATAGTCGATATCAGCGGTATGCGTGCAAACTTTATTTAGAAAATAACGGTCATGGGACACCACAATTACCGTATTATCAAAATTTATGAGAAATTCTTCCAACCAGCGGATAGCATCTAAATCCAAGTGGTTGGTCGGCTCATCCAAAAGCAAAATATCCGGATTGCCAAACAATGCCTGTGCCAGCAGAATCTTGACTTTGTCACCGGCGGCAAGTTCACTCATCTGCTTATAATGAAGGTCTTGCGGAACACCCAGTCCGTTTAGTAATGTGGCAGCATCTGACTCTGCCTCCCAGCCGTTCATCTCGGCGAATTCCGCCTCCAATTCACTGGCACGGATTCCGTCCTCCTCTGAAAAGTCTTCTTTGGCATAGATTGCATCCTTCTCTTTCATTATCTCATAAAGATGCTCATTCCCCATGATCACTGTATCCAATACCATATATTCGTCATACTGGAAATGGTCCTGTTTTAGGAAAGAAAGTCTCTGTCCCGGTGTAAGTATGATATCCCCCTTGCTGGGTTCAATCTCTCCGGTAAGTATTTTTAAGAACGTAGATTTCCCCGCACCATTCGCACCGATAAGACCATAACAATTGCCTTCGGTAAACTTAATATTGACATCCTCAAATAATGCTTTTTTTCCAAGACGTAGTGTTACATTGCTTGCTTGAATCATAGTCATCCTCCATGCCGTTTTTCTATGGTTAAAGTGTAATGATTCCCGGACTGCGTTTCCGTCTGTCTCCGGAACCATTTTTCAACCGATTTCCTCCACAACGTCTACTATTTTACAGGAAATATATTATTTTGCAAGTTTTTTTTGCTGAATACAGATTCAAATCCGTTCCTTAATCTTTTATGCCGGAAAGAATCAAATCCGTTCCTTAACTTTCTGCGCCAGAAAGAAAATCACAAACGCACACAAATTCACCAGTACAACACTGGCTCCCGCCGGTGTGGAAAACTGATAGGAAACGATCATGCCAATACAAAAACAAATCACAGCTAACATTCCGGAAGATATTACTACACTGCGAAAACTTTTCCAGATACGCATAGAGGTGAGTGCCGGAAATATCACGAGACTGGAAATCAACATAGCTCCCATCATCTGCATCCCCAACACAATAGTTACAGCAGTAAGTATTGCTATCATTGTGTTATAAAATGATACCCTGACACCGGTTGCCCTGGCAAAATTTTCATCAAATGTCACTGCAAAAATACTGTGATAGCAAAAGACAAAAAGACTGAGAACAACAATGGATAAAACCACACTCAGCACCACATCCTCCCTGCTCATTGCCAGTATGCTCCCAAACATATAGCTGCATACATCCGTGGTCATTCCCGTAGTCAGACTGGTTACCGTTACACCCACAGCCAATGCAGACGCAGACATGGCAGCGATAGCCGCATCCGACTTCATCATGCCGTTTTCTGTCATACGCAACAGAAAAAAAGCAGCAATAATCACCACCGGAATGGAGAGGGTCAGGGGTGCAATACCACATGCCAGAGCGATGGAAAGTGCTCCGTAAGAAACATGAGACAGACCATCGCCTATCATAGAATACTGTTTTAATACCAGACTAACTCCCAAAAGAGCTGCACAGAGAGATACCAGTATCCCCACAATAAAAGCTCTTAAAATAAATGAATATGAAAGCATCTGCATTATCATCTCCATGAAAGACCCATTCCTTTCTACTATCAATTGTTCAATATTTTATATTGAATCAGCATCCTATTATTGAAACTTTCTCATGTTGTAAAAAATCACGTTACCCCTCGAACATACGAGAGTATTCCGAATCCAGATAAGTCTCCACAGAGCCGTAGAAGTAATCTCCCTCCCCAATATGAAGAATATAGTCAGCATGACGCACGGCATTGGCAATATCATGAGTCACCATAATAATAGCAACGCCTTCTTCATGCAGCTTATCCAGATTGTCATACAAAGATGCCGCCGCTGTCGGATCCAGTCCGGTGACCGGCTCATCCAATACTAACAACTGCTCTGTGGCACACAATGCTCGCGCAAGAAGCACACGCTGTTGCTGCCCTCCGGATAAATCCCCATAGCATTTATTTTTCAAGTCCGCAATCTCCAGCCGTCCAAGATTGCGAAGTGCCTCTTTTTTCTCTGTCCGATTATGAAATGGTCTGCTTTTCATCCGGCTCTGAAATCCCGAAAGCACCACTTCCATCACACTCGCCGGAAAATGTTTCTGCACCTGTGTCTGCTGGGGAAGATAACCGATTGCTTCTCCATGCAACTCTCCTGCCAGCTCCACTCTGCCGCTCACCGGCTTAATCAAACCTAACAGTGTGCGAATCAGCGTACTTTTTCCGGAACCGTTTTCTCCCACTACACATACATATTCTCCGGAATGTACCCGGAAATCAAAATGCTCCAATATGGCTTTATTTTCATAGCCGAGTCCTGCATCCACACAGGTGAGCAGACATTCCTTCTCTCTCTGTTCCATTTCTTTCCCCATTTCTGTCACAATACAATACAAATCTATCCCATCTTACTGATTCACATTATATTTGTCAAGAAAATGCAGGTATTCTTGACAATTCTTTCTTTTCTAAAGGAAAGAAGGCGCGTTGTATACTCATTCTTGACAATTCTTTCTTTCCCAAAGGAAAGAAGGCGCGTTGTATACTCATTCTTGACAATTCTTTCTTTCCCAAAGGAAAGAAGGCACATTGTATACTCATTCTTGACAATTCTTTCTTTCCTTTGTAGAATATTGCTAATTGAGAAACGAAATATTTCTTGATGAAGCAACAAAATATACATGATTTTAACGAATGGAGTTGATTATTTGGATTCAAGTGACGCCTCGCAGATTGCAATTTTATTGATTCTGCTGGTACTATCTGCCTTCTTTTCATCGGCAGAAACTTGTCTGACCACGGTAAGCCGAATGCGCATCAAGGCTATGGCAGAAGAAAATGTAAAAAACGCCAAGCTGGTGCTACAGCTTATTGACAAGCAGACACAGATGTTAAGCGCAATTTTAATTGGAAACAATGTGGTAAATTTGTCCGCATCTTCGCTGACTACCACCTTTGCCATCCATCTGGCAAAGAAATTGGGCATGAGTGATTTAGCAAGTGCCATCACAGGAATTGCTACAGCGATACTGACAATACTGATACTTATTTTCGGAGAGATTGTACCAAAATCTCTGGCTACCATGAACTCGGAAAAACTGGCTCTTGTGTATGCCAAACCGATTTATGCTCTGACCAATTTCCTGCGACCCATCTCATTTATAATGAATAAGCTTTCAGATGGACTGCTACTACTGTTCCACTTGAACCCGAAGGATCGTCCGGCAATCACAGAGACCGAATTTCGCACGATTCTGGATGTCAGCCACGAGGAAGGTGTTATCGAGAGTGAGGAACGCCAGATGATTACCAATGTGGTAGATTTTGCAGATTCTTTAGCAAAAGATGTCATGGTTCCGAAAATGGATGTGGAATTTGTCAGCGTGGATAGTTCCTATCAGGAGCTTTATGAAATATATAAAGAGAAATGGCATACGCGAATGCCCGTGTACAGCGAAAGCCGCGATAATATTGTAGGTATTATCAACGTAAAAGATCTAATTTTTTATCAGGGATCCCGAGAGGAGTTTGACATCACACAGGTCATGCGGGAGCCTTACTTTACTTATGAATACAAGAAAATATCGGAATTGTTTTTTGAAATGAAGCATGAGTCTATTCCCATGGCTATGGTGTTGGATGAATATGGCGCCACAGCCGGACTACTCACTATCGAAGATTTGATTGAGGAAATCGTAGGCGAAATCCGAGATGAATACGACGTAAATGAGGAAGACGAAATCACTTGTATTGATGAGGAAAATTACATTTTACTGGGTGTTGCCAAGCTGGACAATATCAACGAACAACTTGGTACCCAGCTGGAGTCCGAGGACTATGACTCAATTGCCGGACATATCATTAACCTGTTAGACCATTTTCCGGATGCCGGAGAGACGGTCAGTGATGAGTTTGCCGAGTATCGTGTCCTGGAAGCCTCCAAGAACCGAATCGATAAAGTAAAAGTACATCTTTTGCCGAGAGTGCAAGAGCAAGATGAAGAAACGATAGAAAACGGAGAGGAATGATCCTCTCCGTTTTTCCTGTATATTTAGTGCACATTCTCCGGGCTGCAGCCCTCGTACCGACAGCGGATAACCTGATGTCCGATTCCCTTGTCAATGGCACCGCCTCTGGATTCTGCCACACATCGTTTGAAATCACAATCTTCTATACAGCCCTTTACCGAACCGTACATTCGGATTCCGGCTCCGTTTTTTTCACGGCAATTGACAAATGTACAATGGCGAATCGTACCGCCCTGGGTATACAAAGCTCCTCCCTGACAAAAATTAAACACGGAATCTTTGATTTCCGGTGCATAGGCATCATAAACAGCCCTTCCGCCTTGCGTATTGCAAAAAACGCTGTTATTTATCTTCAAACGGGTTCCCGTAGCGCTGACAACACCCACCTGAAGCTTTCCGTCAAATTCACAATTTTCCATCAAACTGCTTTTACCATGATCCATTTTAATCATATCACCGTGATCAAGAGTTCCACAATACATATGAACCCCCTTCATATGCAGGGTTCCACGACTATAAATCGGATGATTTATGTACAATATGGCATTTTCTATCGTCAGCTTTCCGTCGATATCAATTTCCAAAGGACAATCCAAAATCGTGGATTGGGTAATTGTCTGTTCCCCCTTTATGCGGATTCCCGATTTGGAAATGTCCGGACCGATATAAAGATGCTGTACTAATTCCACCCCCATAGGATGGCAGTCTTTGTAATGGCAGTTTTGCACATGTTCAAATACCGGCGCATCATAAAAAATCGCTGCACCGTAATCAGCCACCAGACAATGAGTAAACTCACAATCCACGATGGAAACTCCCGACACGGCATAAATCGCTCCGCCACGGCTCGCCTCACAGTCCCGAAAAGAACATTTTTCCACTTTACCTTTTCCGCCGCGAATCATGAGCGCTCCACCATTTTCCGGAGAATAACACTCTGAAAACTGACATCGTTTCACCTGGATCTGATCTCCCCAAAATCGAACCGCTGCACCTCTGGAAGTCTGGTTAATCTGACTGTCTACAATAACAGCCGATCCGTTTTCCGCCCTGAGAAACATCCCCATATTGCGACAATCTACGTAACTATCCCGCATCAATACTCTGCCACCCTGATCGTGTATATTGACTCCGGCACGGTGGCTGTTACTTTTACGGATAATTTTACTGCTTTCGATGCGTAACTCTCCGCCTTCTACAGCAATATTTCCATATATTCGCACTTCTGCATGGTCAATGACCAGACGCATCCCCTTTTTTAAAACCAAATCCTCCCGAATTTCATACCGGTCTGTCAAATACACATCATTTTCTTTATTTAACATATCCTGTGTGCATACTCTCTCATCTCCCGGCAGCCAATAAAAACGTAGTTTTCTGTCCGTCAATTCAGAATCCCATTTCTGCATTTTCCGAATGCACTCCGCACAGGCATCCTGCTGCTCAGATTGCGCATAGCGAATAAATTCACGAATCGTCTCCCGCCAATCGCTGTATATGCCCAATGCTTTTGCCCACAAGTCAATTTCCTCCCACGCAGACTCACTCCAACCGTTCTCTGTATAAGAGACATTCATTAAATCTAACATACAAATCACTTTGTCAGCGTCTTCGCGAATCTCGTTAGAGAGCTTTTGCATAATGTCGCTTTTTTCTTTAGACATGCGGATGCATTCTCTCGCCTGCTCTTTTGTAACCCCTAAGCCCGGATACAATAAACGCTCCAATTCTGCATTTTCTGCGACATCACACTCTCCGTTTTCCCTCGCCTGTGAAATCATTGCCGCACCGTATGCTACCAAAAAATTCTTTTCTCGTGTACAGAAAGCATGCTTCGGAGTCATCCAGAAACGCTTCCTTTGATTAAATTTTGTAAGTACACTCTGAATCATATCTTTGTCTCCTCATAATTGTGAAAAAATGGTTGTTCTTCCGGTTTACAATCCTTCGCCTGACAATCCTCCACAGACTGCCCGTATTTATGATACTTGAAATAAACAGCACCACCTAAATATTTTGCCTGGCAACGCAGAAAACGACTGTCGGAAATGAGTACATTGCCAATGGATTCCGAATAAATACCACCACCATATTCGCTGCTTCCCTCTTGAAACAAACAGTGAACAATCTTCATCTTGGCAGCCTTTTCCAGATACAACAGTCCATTGCCGCCCTCTTTTAAATTGGTACGCTCCATGGTGGCAGTGGAACCGGCAAAACGAATCATGGGAACACCTTTACTATGCGAAAGTCTGCAGGAATTAATGATCAGCCTGCCTCCCTCCTGCAAAAGCAAACCACAACATCCACCACAATCAATCACCGTACTTTCCATCTGCACCACTGCCGTATCCCGCAATTCCAGAAAATATTTCTGAGAACAAGATAATACCTGAACGTTTGCATCCCGAAAGCGAATTCTTCCTCCCTGTAAACGAATTCCGCCGCGCATATGTAATTCTGTGCCGTATAGCAAAAGGGAACCACCCCGTTCAACGATAATATCTCCATTCATCTCCACCGGACCATCCAGCACTACTGTTTCTCCCACATGTATCGTCATACCTGGAAAACGCGAAATTCTCTCGAAATCCGGAAAGAAATACTTTAATGTACGATAGGAAATTTCATAACCTTGTTTTCGAAACCGCTCATAAGCCTCCACAGCCCTCTTAACATCCCCGGCTCTGGCTGCTCTGTCAAATGTCCTTAAAAAATCACACTCTGCATCGGATAAATGAAACACCTGCAAATAGTTCTCAACAATACCCCGGCAAAAATCTTCTGACCACAGCGCCATTTCCTGCATCTGAAACAAATCCAAAAGCAGACAATAACGTTCCTCCTTGCGGACAATCTGCCGAAACACATCCGTAAGACGTGCTTCCAGATAATTATTAACATCTCCTACTATCTGTTCCCTGTAATGATCAGACAACTGCAAACGTCTCAATATGTGCTCGTAATGCGTCTGCAATTCTGTAATTGCCCTCATATGCCCCATTGCCATCACACCCAATCCAAAAGCATACAAATACTTAAATGAATTCTCTGTGTCAGCCATGGGATGCCTCTCAGTATATTTTGTTTTTTCTCCGCTAAAATCCATAGGTTCCTCCTCGGCACATGAATCTTGTAAGTAATCCTCTGTATTATATTATACTTTGCATCGCATACTTAAGCAAGGATTTTCCCATATCAATATTCATTTCATTCTTACACTCTAACCCTTTTGGGAACGCAGTATATGAATTTGATTGTGAAGCATAGCACTGCCATACTTTAACTGACGCATCAGATAGCCTGTTTCCTTATCGGTCTTACCACTGCTATTTCGATTTAAGAATTGCAGCAACCGACCATTCCACATAGCTTCCTCTAATTCCATATGGTAGGGAACGACTCCAATCCGTTCTCTGGGAATATGAAAACGATAACAAATACGTCTTAGATTCCATGCATGTTCCTGTTGATATTTTCCGATAAGAAATAGCATCTTTTCCCGACCCATGTGATAATTTTCAAAGAAATCCGCAATCATTTCCGGGTTCTGTATGAGATTAACAACAACGATATCTGCTTCTGAAAGAATGCCGGCAGAACTGAGATTTCGATTTGTTTCCGTATCAATAAATAAAATATCAGAAAAGTCCTCCAGACATTGAAACAAAGATTTCCTAACCAGCTCAAATTCATATTCAAATACATCATGGTTTACAATATAGCTTTGGGGCAGATAAAATAAGTTATCAAATAGAAGTGGAATTGCCGTCTGACGTACTACTTTGTGACCCAGGTTACCCGAATGCAGCTCTTTTAGCAAATGCTCCATACCGTATTTATGATAGTAATGCCCCTGCTCCCGCAGGCATTCAATACGATCCGGTGACAAAAGAATATCACCAATATTTCTAAGACTATAATGATTTTCCAGCAGCATATTCTTATTTCCACTATAGAATGTCATCATAGCTGCCATACAAGCAGTGTTGGTGGTAACTCCGGCATCACCACCCCTCACGCTGCTCCAAAATGCAATTTTCAATTGCTTCCCTTACCTCCTTCCCGATTATGACAACACTATTATCCCATCACGTAAATTCTGTTTTTGATAGAACACGGAATACTGATACTATAACGAAAAGTTTTTGATTCGTAAATAGATTTTTTAACTTTCGGCTTTTTTCTGCTATTTTTACAAATATGAACCAAATTTTTCTCCAAAAAAGCAAAAAATACCTCTTTCAAAGAGGTATTTTTTATATAATGCCATATTGATTCATTACACCATATCATGTCTTGTTTTCCGGATATGCCAGTTGCAACATTTCGATATCCCATCGCAAAAACATCTCATGTATCTGCTGTCCCATTTTTTGACCATGAACACAAAAACGATAAACCCAGTGAAGCACCTCCAGCCAATCAGTTTCTTTCAGTCCATTCCGCACTTTATAGCGACTGCAAAGAATAACGCGCATGATAAGCAACTCCCCCAAAACCTGTTTTACGCGTGTCTGTGGCTTTTCTATGGGGTACTCTATATAGCGACCGGGAATACGATAGCAACAGTAATTTGTAAAAAAAAGCTGCCACTCTGTCCGAGTACCTTGTAAAAATGCAGATAGCATTTCCGTTTGGTTTCCCTCCTCTTGATAACAGTCAAAGCTATCTTCCAGATAGGGACACTCCGGAAACCTTAACAATACATCCAGACAGTCCATTGCCACATCCACAAATTTTTCAAAAGTAAAACTATTATTATTTATGGTTTTCCGAAAATCCGCAAGAACATTCTCGCTGTCCTTCCACATGGGAAGTCCTGACAAAAGCTGTTGCCCGTCAGAAACATCCGTATAACGCCATTGAACTTTTTTTGTCAAGAGGTATTTTGCCACAACAGGACAGGAAGCCATCATGGAAATCCATAGTTTTCCGTCTACCTGTGCTGTCAGTCTGGGAAACTTACGACAGGTATTGCACAAAGCTTTCTCGGAAATATTTTTCTGTATTCTACACAACCCATCCGAATCCAACATGGCACATCGACCTATACTGTCATTTTGAAAACAATATTCTCCGTTCCTTTCCTCTATGTGGGAAAGAATATCATCGCGAATCGGAGCCGGCTCCATCTGCTGAAACCTCTCATAGTCTTTGTTATCCACAACAATTTTCCACCCGGCACAACAAGTTGCCGGACAATCTCCCGCCATACAGGAAAATGTGTCGTAAAGCTCCAATATTATCGTCTGCATCAGAATGTTAAATCAGACTTATCATGAAGCAGTTTGGCTCCTTTTGCAATCAATACCACTCCTGCTGCAGTACCGGCAATAATCAAAAGAATACCCATAACAATATTACTGGCCCCCACTGATTTCATTGTCTTATATACTTTCTCGCCCATATTTCCCTCCATTATTTCATATCCAAAAATAGAATGATTACGGTTTTATATTCCATACTCCGCATAATAATCATCAATCGCTGCCTTTAACTTGTCATCAATGAGAATCTTCCCTTGATACTCTTTATTATACAGACAGGCAATCACATCTTCCATTGTAACGATAGCATTTGCCGGAAATCCGTATTTCTGCTGTATCTCCTCCAAGGCACTGGCATTAGAGGACAATCCTCTCTCCATTCTGTTGAGAGATACCATAAGTCCGACTATTTCCACGTCCCCCTGTGCCTTGATAATCGGGAATGTCTCCTCAATAGACTTTCCCGAAGTCGTCACATCTTCGATGATGACAACCTTATCTCCATCATTTATTTTACTTCCGAGAAGAATACCGGTATCACCGTGGTCTTTGACCTCCTTGCGATTAGAGCAGTAACGGATTTCTTTGCCATACAGTTCACTGTAAGCAATTGTCGTTGCCACACTTAAAGGAATTCCCTTGTATGCCGGTCCGAAAAGAACATCGAAATCATCTCCGTAATTCTCATGGATTGCCTTGGCATAATACTCTCCCAATTTCTTTAACTGTGCGCCCGTCACATAGGCACCTGCATTCATAAAGAATGGGGATTTTCGTCCGCTTTTCAAAGTAAATTCACCGAATTTCAAAACGTTACAATCTACCATAAATTGAATAAATTCCTGTTTGTAAGATTCCATAATATCATTTTCTCCTTTTATTTAAGCCATCTTTTCTATCTTATCATATTTTTTATCCATATTCAATTTATTTTCTCTTTATCGATACGAATCTTACCGGCACCCATACGAATAAATTTCTCCATTTAGAGCATTCACATAGAGGTTAAGTTCATCCTGATTCGAACCAAGTTTTCCACGAAATTCCCAACATGGATATACATTCTTTTTTCTATCTGAATACCAGCAGGGGCAGTATACAAAACCCACTTCCTCAATATCAACCGTCTCGTCTATCTCAATGATTTCTTGCGGTATCAAATTTTTCTCTAAAATGGAAACGGCTTCCTGAATGCTAACAATGTAATCCTGAGCTTCACCTTCCGGTATGACCTCCTCCGACTCGCTGTCGCTTCCCAGACAAGCATTAACTGTTTGACCATTGACTACATACGCCATTCTATCATCTCCATCCACGCTATTCTTAATTGAATATATCTCCCCATAAGACGATATATAGGCAAAAGGAATTTCCTGATATACCCTCCGCAGCCGAAACATGTATCCATATTTATCTTTAAGCCGAAACACTTTTACTTCCGGTACATCCACGGTAACATCTTTGGCACAGGGCAAAAAAATCCCCTGCTCAAAATACCGCTTTGTTAAATCGGCAGCCGTCTTTACTGTCATTTTGCCCGACAATAACTCCCATGATTTGTCTGCCAATTCAGATACTTTTCCCTCCGCAACAGTTTCTGCATCCTCTCCATAAAAAACATCTGCTTCTGCACGAGATTTTGAACCTAAATATTTTGCAATGATACCATCACTCATGGAATAGACTCCACCGGCATTCATTAGTATGTAACATCGTTTCGTATTTATAAAAAAACTATTTCCCGTTTCAAAATCCGGATAATATTTCGATACAGCCGGAAAACTATAGGGGTATTTTTTGCTCACATCACTTTCATACTCCCCACCACTATCCCGTATCTCCTTATCAGTGTCTATGTCATTAATTTTTGATCTTTTTAACCATCTTTTTATCGCAGCCAGACTGTCAGCCGGTGTAATATCTTGTTTCTCAACCTTCAACTCCATCACTGTTTCCAATTTATCTATGGGAGCAAATTCACAGGAATCAAAAGATAATACGTTAGACTCTAAAGCTCTTATAGCCTCCACATCTGATTTGTAATTCGTTATACACTTTAAGATAGAAACCCTGTTTTTATAATACTGATTTTTATATTCTATCGCCGAAACCGCGGAATCGAGTGTATTTTGCACTTCCTCATTTTCCACTCTGTTTTCTGTATTTTTCTCTTTGTCTTCATTACTACAACTGCACAACATGATTGCGCAACAAAATAAAGCAATTTTAAATAATCTTCCTCTCATGATAACCCCTCCATATTTCATTTGTTATTTTTAATATTACTCTGTCACTCCACGCAGCCAATCAATTCCTGAATGTCCTTCACCCCCTGTCTTTCCATAAAATTTTCAATGCCTTTGATAACTTTGACCGTGGTTGCCGGGTCGTTAAAATTTGCCGTTCCCACTGCCACCATGGTAGCCCCTGCCATGAGAAATTCCAACGCATCCTCTGCTGTACGGATTCCACCCATTCCTAACACCGGTATCTTTACCGCATGTGCCGTCTGGTAAACCATGCGCACCGCTACCGGCTTCACCGCAGGACCGGACAGACCGCCCGTCTTATTTGCCAAAGCAAAGGTACGCCGGTTCACATCAATCTTCATCCCCGTCAGGGTATTGATAAGGGATACCGCATCCGCACCGCCTGCCTCCGCTGCTTTTGCTGTTTCGGTGATATCCGTCACATTGGGACTAAGCTTCATAATTACAGGCTGCTTCGCCTTTGCCTTGATGGCTGCCGTAATTTTTTCCACCTGCTTTGGGTCTTGTCCAAAAGCAATCCCCCCCGCTTTTACATTGGGACAAGAAATATTAATCTCCAGCATGGCGATATCTTCCTCAGCCAGGTGCTCCACAACATCTATGTAATCTTCGGGAGTTTTCCCGCAGACATTGACAATAATATTGGTATCGTACTGCTTCAAAAACGGAATATCCCTCTCTATAAACACGTCGATACCGGGATTTTGCAAACCAATGGCATTTAACATACCACCGTAAGTTTCACACACGCGAGGTGTAGGATTTCCCTCCCATGGCACATTCGCTACACCCTTGGTGGTCACTGCCCCCAGAAGGCTTAAGTCTATATATTCCCCGTATTCCGCTCCGGAACCAAAGGTTCCCGAAGCTGTTGTCACAGGATTTTTCATGGGTATTCCTGCAAAATTCACTGCCAGATTCATGCCCTTCCTCCTACTACATCAGTATCGTCTTTGGTGACAAAGATATATTTCATTGGTACGAAACACTATTCTGTCATCTAACACTTATTTTTCATTCCCTCATATTTTCACAGTCTGTGCATCAAACACAGGACCGTCTTTACATATCCTCGTATTGTTTACATGACTGTGACTGTCCTTCTCCAAGGTCTTACACACACATCCCAGGCAGGCACCGATGCCACACGCCATGCGTTCCTCCAAAGAAATTTGTGCCGGAATGCCATATTCTGCAGCATATTCCTTGACACCTCGAAGCATAGGCATGGGACCACAGGCATAAATGGTATCTGCCGTCAGCCCCTCTGCACGGATGGCGTCAATGACATTTCCTTTCGTTCCCACACTGCCGTCCTCCGTAGATACATAGACTTTGGCATAGGGTTCAAATTCTTCCTTTAGGAACAGGTCATTGTCACGATACCCTAATACCACCTGTACCTCACCGGACAGGGATTTTGCAAGAGCGAGCATAGGCGGAATGCCAATTCCACCACCAATCAGTATACTCTTTCCGGCTTTTGCTGTAAAGCCATTGCCCAGGGGCCCTAATACCTCTATGATATCACTCACATTTCTTCTCGAAAATTCCTCCGTCCCCTGACCTGCCACCCGGTAAACAATACGAAGCAATCTGTCCTCACCCTGAATTTCACAAATACTGATAGGTCGCGGAAGTAACCGGCTGCCGTCCCGACTGTACAGAGACAAAAACTGTCCGGGTACAGACATTGCAGCCACGTTATAATCTTCCGGAAATTTTAGCCACATGCTGAAAATTCCCGGTGCCAGTTCTACCTGACCTGTAATCGTTGCCGTACATTTCTTTTTCTCTGCCATAATCTCCCCGTTTCTTTTATTTAATCGCATTGTTAATATCTGCAATCATATCGATTACTGCCTGCCTGGAAGCATCTGCATAGTTTTCCTCCCCAAAGCGACTGTATGCATCCTGCTTATAAGCCGCAATAATACCCCGGGAGGAATTGACGATAGCCCCCAGCCCATCTGCATTAAAGTATGGCTTCAGCCCCTCTGCCGTACCTCCCTGAGCACCATAACCCGGTACGAGGATATACGTTTTCGGCATGAGTTTTCGCAGTGCTTTTCCCATCTCCGGATAGGTGGCTCCTATTACACAGCCTACATTACTGTAAGTATCACCCATACACTGCTCTCCCCATTCTACTACCTTCTCGGCCACCAGCTCATACAATGGTCTTCCGTCGATTAATTGGTCCTGAAATTCCCCGCTGGAGGGATTGGACGTCTTCACCAATACGAATATACCTTTATTTTCTTTATTGCATATATCTACAAATGGATTGACACCATCACTTCCTAAATAAGGATTTACCGTGAGGAAATCTTCATCAAATCCGGCATAAGTTTTATTTCCCACTGTAACCTTTCCCAAATGCCCCACTGCATAGGCTGTGGAAGTGGAGCCAATGTCGCCGCGCTTGGCATCACCAATGACAACCAATCCCTTTTCTTTACAGTAATCTACTGTCTTTTTGAAAGATATGAGTCCCGGGATTCCAAACTGCTCATACATGGCTATCTGTGGCTTTACTGCCGGTATCAGATCACAGGTTGCATCCACAATCCCCTTGTTAAACTGCCAGATTGCCTCTGCCGCCCCCTCTAAAGTTTCCCCGAATTCTTCAAAGGCTTTTTTCTGAATATGCTGCGGCACATAGCTTAACATGGGGTCTAAACCGACTACAATGGGCGCATCTTTTTTAGTAATCTGCTGAATTAATTCGTTAATCATTTTGACAATTCCTTTCTTCTATATTTTCTTGCAATGGCTCGCTTTTGCGTTTATTATATCATATTTACTGCACAAGGTTTCTGCGCATATTGAGAACGAAGTTCTCACAAGATAAACGCCGCTTTTGCGTTTATTATATCATATCTCTTATTTCTCATATACCAGTTTTCCATCCACGAAGGTTTTCTCAATCACCCCATACACCCGTTTTCCGTCAAAAGGGGTATTCTTTCCCTTGGAGACGAAGCTGCTGCTGTCAATGGCATATTCTGTATCAATATCCGCAACGACCAAATCCGCTGCACTGCCGGGAGCCAGTGTTCCCTTAGGGATACCCAGGACTTTTGCCGGATTGGCACTCATTTTTTCCACTAATCCCGAAAGACTTAAATACCCTGCCTTCACAAGCTCTGTATAACTGATTGCAAAAGAAGTCTCCAACCCTACGATTCCAAAAGGTGCCTTTTTCATTGTCTGGTTTTTTTCCTCTGCCCCGTGAGGTGCATGATCTGTGGAAATGATATCCATCGTCCCGTCAGACAGGGCTTTTTTCAAAGCCTCCACATCTTTCCTGCTCCTAAGGGGCGGATTCATCTTAAATCTGCCGTGATCCTCCGTAATATCTTCGTCTGTCATCGTGAAGTGATGGGGACAGACTTCTCCCGTCACGTTAAGTCCCTGCTTTTTCGCCATCTCCACCAAAACTGCGCTGTCAGCCGTAGAGCAATGACATAAATGCAATTGGCATCCGGTCTCCTTTGCCATGAAGATATCTCTGGCGGCAATTACATCTTCCACCGCGTTTGTAATGCCGGGAAGGCCTAACTCCTCTGCTCGCGCTCCCGCGTTCATCACTCCGCCATCTACCAACGCCTTATCCTCACAATGAGAAAACATAGGCATATCGTTCCCTGCTGCCTCCTGTAACCCTTTACGAAAGACAAGAGAGTCCATGACCGACTTACCATCTTCGCTCAATGCCACTGCGCCTGCCCGTTTCATTCCGGCGATATCCGCGAGTTCCTTTCCCTCCTGCCCCAACGTTACCGCACCCACCGGCAGGATATGAACCGGTGACTGTTTTGCCCGTTCCAAGAGTTCTGTAACCCGCTCCGGACTGTCAATGACCGGATTTGTGTTGGGCATGGGACAAATGGTAGTGACACCACCCTTTGCTGCTGCATTGGCTCCTGTTGCTATCGTCTCTTTATACTCATATCCCGGCTCTCGTAAATGCACATGTAAATCAATAAAGCCGGGCATAATTATTTTTCCTGTGGCATCAATTTTTTGTTCTGCATCTTCGACAATATGATCTGCCACGTTTTTAACTACACCGTCTTCCAACAAAATATCTCGTTTGCCGTCAATCCCCTGAGCGGGATCTACCAAATGTCCACCATAAATAAGTGTTTTCATGTATGCCTCCTGATTAAGTAACAAAAGAGCATCTGCCGGAAACGGCAGATGCCTCTAATAGCTAATACAAATCCGCTTGTTGCAAATCTTCAAGCATCCGTTTGTTACTGATATACTCGTCAAACTCCATAGGTGTAATCCACTGGGCATCGTTCAATTCTTCTGACAACCGGACATCATCTTCATCCATTTCCGTCAGACAGAGATACGCCAACCCCAGATTACATTCTGAGCCAATCATAACCGTCCATGTATACAGTACACGACCGGCAACGGTAATCAATCCTGTCTGCTCCTGAATCACGCGTACAACCGCGGCTTCCGGAGACTCTCCAAACTCTGCAACACCATCTACAAACTCCCACTGGTATGGGTTCGCAATGTTATCATCATACCATTTTTCAACTGTTAAAAATTTATCATCTTTCTGTACAATTCCCTTTACAAGGATACGATATTGGTTCATCAAATTCCCCCTATCTGTGCAATGTTATTTTGCAGTAATATACTTCTTAGCTGTTAAAAGCTCTGCGGTGAGCAAAGCACCACCTGCTGCACCACGCACTGTATTATGGGAGAGTCCTACAAACTTATAATCAAATACAGTATCCTCACGCAGTCTTCCCATGGATACACCAAATCCGTTCTCGTAGTTGACATCTAAATCCACCTGCGGGCGATTGTCATCCTCCAGATATTGAATAAACTGCTTTGGTGCACTTGGAAGTTCCAGTGCCTGAGGTTCTCCGCTGTACTCTTTCCAAGCTTTCAGAATCTGCTCTTTTGTAGGTTTTTTTCCCTCCTTGAAAGTGACAAAAACAGCCGCTGTATGACCATCCAGTACCGGAACACGGATACATTGTGTCGTAATTACCGGACCGTCTGCCTTGACAATCTCACCATTTTCAATGTGACCCCAAATTCGCAGAGGTTCCTGCTCACTCTTTTCCTCCTCACCACCAATGAAAGGAATGATGTTGTGCTCCATCTCCGGCCAATCTTTGAAGGTTTTACCTGCACCGGATATTGCCTGATATGTGGTAGCAACCACCGTCTCAGGCTCAAAACCAGCCACCTTCAAAGCATGCAGAGCCGGTGTATAGCTCTGAATGGAGCAGTTTGGCTTTACTACAACGAAACCTCTCGTAGTCCCGAGACGTTTCTTCTGTGCTTCAATCACATCAATATGCTCCGGATTTAACTCAGGTACTACCATAGGAACATCCGGTGTCCAACGATGTGCACTATTGTTAGAGACAACCGGTGTCTCTGTCTTTGCATATTCTTCTTCTATCTTTTTTATTTCGTCTTTAGTCATGTCAACAGCACTAAACACAAAATCTACAGAAGCAGCCACTGCTTTTACATCACTGACATCCTGTACCACAATTTTTTTCACTGCTTCCGGCATAGGAGTAGTCATCTTCCAACGTCCTCCGATAGCATCTTCATAAGTCTTGCCGGCACTGCGGGGACTTGCTGCGATTGCAGTCACCTCAAACCAGGGATGGTTTTCCAAAAGTGCAATAAATCTCTGCCCTACCATTCCCGTACCACCTAAAATACCGACCTTTAACTTTTTATCCATAGCTTTGATTCCTCCAATGTTTTAATCCGTATCCATATTACACTATTCCGTATAATAAGTCAAAGGTTGTAGAAAAGAAAGGTATTATTAACGGTGGCATTCTAAACAATCGTTGCTGACCCCATGAAAATATGATAGACTGGAAACAGTGGTTTTGGCATTCTAATTCCGCATAACTAATTGATAAATAAGAGTAACGATAGACAGAAAGGAACCAACTATTATGAAAACAACACCTGTCAAAGGAACCAGGGATTACCTTCCAAAAGAAGCGGCACTTCGGGATTATTTACAGGAAATAATCAAGTCAACTTATCAGGAGGCGGGTTTTGAACGCATTACAACGCCCATTATCGAGGATGCAGTAAACTTAGATAAAAGCGAAGGCGGTGAAAACTTAAACCTTATATTTAAGATTTTAAAACGGGGACAAAAATTATCTTCTGCCCTAAACGGAGAAAATCCTACGGAAAATGATTTATCAGATATGGGACTGCGCTATGATTTAACCCTTCCTCTATCCAGATATTATGCAAATAACCGAAACGAATTGATGAATCCTTTTAAGGTGATTCAGATGGACAGGGTTTATCGCGCAGAGAGACCGCAAAAGGGACGTCTTCGGGAATTTATGCAATGTGATATCGATATTATCGGCAATGCTTCTCCGGATGCAGAGGTAGAACTGATCTTAACGACTACAAGAGCTTTGACACGCATCGGTCTTCCTTCTTTTAAGGTAAAAATCAATGACCGGAGAATTCTGAAATCTATTTTTTCCTATGCCGGTTTTACGGAAGAAAACCATGAAAAACTGGCAATTATTTTTGATAAATCAGATAAAATCGGTATCAATGGAGTGAAAACAGAGTTAGAGGAAAACGGCTTTTCTGCTACTGCCATAGATACTTTCATCGGTTTATTTGAGGGTGGCAGTCTTGACTTAGAATCTGTTGCAAAAGTTTGTGATGCGGAGTATGTAGCATCCTTAAAATATATCATTGATACGGTAAACACTGTATCCGGCGGAGCTTTTCCGGTTGAATTCACTCCATCTTTAGTACGTGGACAAGGCTACTATACGGGAACTATTTTTGAGGTGGAGGCTGATGGCTACAGTGGTGCCGTCGCCGGTGGCGGTCGCTATGACAACCTCATCGGCAAGTTTCTGAACGAAGACATTCCTGCTGTCGGATTTTCCATCGGTTTTGAGCGGATTTTCGGTATCCTGATGGAGCAGGATTACGAAATCCCCGGACTGAAAAAACGCATTGCCGTATTTTATGATAGCGACACCTATGCTGCTGCCCTGCAATACGCAGGAGAACTTCAAAAAGATTATCTGGTTTCCACGATTGCCAGACCAAAAAAGCTGGGCAAATTCTTAAACCGACTTGAGGCAAACGGATATGATGGCTTTGCTGTTTACGGACAGGAGGACGGAGTCAAATTATTCGGACAGGATTAATGGCGTAATAGTCAACATAACTAAAGAGGTCAGAAATCTCGACAAAAAGATTTCTGACCTTTTATGATTCCCTTCTTCTATTAGATTATCGAATAAAATTTGTTCCGATTCGTTCTTCTTTTTCCGGCAATCCAAAACACTCTTTGCCCAAACCAATGCTCTTTATGAGAAATGCCATATTCTTGCCCAGGGTGCGCATGGTCTGCAATCCCTCTCCGTCTCGTCCGGCTTCATCCGCATTATTACCGTGAATGTTATTCCAGTACTGACTGGATACCACAGGCATTCCCGAAATGGTAAAGAATTTATTCAACTCGTCAAAGGTAGCCGAACAGCCTCCGCGTCTCGCAGACACTACCGCTGCTCCCGCCTTCATAGTCTTATCAAAACGGCTGCTATAGAATAATCTCGTGAGGAAGGCAACTAATGTGGCATTGGCAGAAGCATAATATACCGGACTACCTACTACCAGTCCGTCTGCATCTCGAAACTTTTCTGCCACCTCATTGACAATATCGTCAAATACACATTTTCCCTTTTCCGCACAACCATTGCAGGCAATGCAACTTCGAATCGCAAGATGTCCGACCTGTATCGTCTCAACGGTGATTCCCGCTGCCTCTAACTCCTTAGCCACTTCTCCCAGCGCAGTTGCCGTAGAACCGTTGCTGTGAGGTGAACCGTTGATCAGTAAAACCTTCTTTGGCTTTTTCTCTATGATATCCACCAGACTTTGTGAAGACACGGCAGCTGACTGCTCTGCTGTATTTCCCTGACTGTCCTTTACCGCTTGATCCGGTGCAGAAACACTATTTTGCACATTATCAACTACATTTGTCGAAGCTGTATTCTCCTGCCCTGATACTGCATTCCCTTCTATACTTCCTTCCGGCAGTTTTGCTTCCTCTACAGATTTACTGCCCAGATAAATTACTGTTCCCCGGTTTGGCGGAAGAACAATTTGCAGACTACCGTTGCCATAAGTTACTTTGTCTGCCTGCCCAAGCAAATCCGTAGCTGCCGCTCCCTGAACCGGTGCATTCAAAGATATTGTCGCCGGGGCATCATCACTGTTTAATGCCACAATCATAGCACTGTCAGAAAGTACACGTCCATAGGCAAACTGTCGATTGGTCAGTGACAACTCCTGATAGGCACCCTGTGTCAACTCCGGATATTCCTTCTTTAGTTCACCCAGCTTCATACAGAGTGCTGTAATCTTATTTTCCGTATATGCATTCTGGAAATCCTTGATATCCAGGTATGGACGCAAATTCCAATCGGAACTTTTCTCCTTCTTTCCTTCAATGGCAAACTCAGAGCCATAGTAAAGGGAAGGTATGCCATACAATGTATATACCAGAATCGTTACCAGGAATAAATGCTCTTTATTTGTTAATTTTGAGTAGATACGCTCCACATCATGGTTATCCATAAAAGTATACAGACGGTAATTGCCGCATATACCCAACAGGCGCTTTACGGAATGGGCAATCTCGAAATAATTATGGTCATTATGTCCGGAGTACAGTCCCTTGTGCAACTCATAGTTGGTCACTGCATGGAGCATCTGGTCGCCTACCCAGCGGCTGTAATCACCGTGGATTACCTCGCCCATCAGCCAGAAATCCGGCTTCAAACCATCCGTCACCTGACGCATTGCACGCATGAAACCATGGTCTAATACATCTGCAGCATCCAAACGGATTCCATCAATATCAAACTCAGACACCCAGAAGCGGATGGCATCAAAAATATGATTTTGTACATCAGGATTTTGCTGATTGAGTTTTACCAGCAAGTTGTATCCACCCCAATTGTCATAAGAAAAGCCATCATTATATTCATTATTTCCACCAAAATTAATATTGCAGAACCAACTGCAATAAGGTGAATTTTCCCTCTTTTCCTTAACGTCTTTGAATGCAAAAAATTCTCTGCCCACATGATTGAACACACCATCTACGATAACCTTCAAACCAATTTTATGACAATATGCCACATAATCCTTAAAATCGTCATTGGTACCAATACGCCTGTCCACTTTGCAATAATCCGTTGTCTCGTAACCGTGTCCCACAGATTCAAACAAAGGTCCGATGTATATCGCAGTACAATTTATTTTCGCCGCATGATCTGCCCACTCCCTCAACTGGTCAAAGTGAGACTCCTCCTTCCCCGTATTTTCTTTTGCACAGCCACACAATCCTAACGGATAAATGTGATAAAATACTGCCTCATCATACCAAGCCATTTTTTTCTCTCCTCCAAACTTATCTAAAATAGTTTTATAATGAAAACATAATCCATTCTATTTTCTGTTCATGCATTTTGCCTGATTTCAAAGCTGCTGTCTCTTATGATGAATCTCTTTATCTGCATACATTGCCGCATCAGCCTCATTAATCAGTTTATCAATCTCCTTTGCCGTCTCAATCTCTCTCCAGACAGTGCCACAGCTTGCACCCATCTGATAAGATATTTCGCAATTTTCATTCAATACATCGATATGCTGCTGCAAAACATCGTTGTAATGCTGATAAAAATCAATATCCGACTCCGAGGTGGCTTCCAACATGGCAACCATATATTCATCGCCGCCAAAACGGGCGCAAATCCCATTTTTGTTTCGAACCACATCCTCCAACACGGAACCGATACTGCAAATCGCAAAGTCGCCTTCCTGATGCCCAAAATTATCATTGACATATTTCAAGCGGTCCATATCCACAGAGGCAATAAACAATGTTTTAGGCTGAGTCCCCAAAAGCTTCATACGGTTTTCTATTTCTTCATAAAATCCGCGCCTGTTGTACAATGAAGTCAACGGATCTCTCACATACAGACTGTATAACTGCGCCTGTTTGTGGACATTGCCAAACACCTGATCAATACTCATGGTAAATTCATAAAAAGCACCGTAGTCAATCCGGTTTAACTCCTGAGATATAATCATAAAACCGTAATCCTCCGTCTGCCAGTGCAGGGGAACTATTAATTCCAGTCCCGTCTCCTGTCTGATCCACGAAAGCTTTTCCACCTCCGTTCCCTTGGGAATCACCTCTAAAGGAACCGAATACTCACCATTCCGTATTTGAACCAGTTTAATATAACTGTCTGTATTTTCATCTTCATCAATATCCGTATTGCGGTAAAAATTAGGATTGACACAGATGACCATATTGTCTGACGGAATAATCCAACGATACTCCCTCAGTTTTTCTGCCATGCGCTGTAAGGAATGCCCCTCCGACAATAAATTCATCATCATGAATAAATCGTTGGACAGATTGCGAATGGCGCCGCTCTTGGTATACCAGTGCATAATTTCTTCGCTGAGATTATGCCAACTGGCGGCTTCACATCCACAAGATTCCCTATATACTACATGGAAAGGAATTTCTATATCATAAGGTGTCGTTACCTCTCCGGATAAGTATTCCGTTATCATTTTTACAGCGTAGTGTCCAACCTTTTCTGTATCATCTTTTGCCGTGGTCAGCTTAGGTGTCATGCATTGTCCCAACTCCAGTCCGTCAAATCCCGTGATAATCACATCCTCCGGCACTTTAATACCGTGATTTTGCAATACATTGCTCACTGTAATCGCCATAATATCATTGGCACAGATAATTGCCTCCGGACGCCTCTGCTCTCCACTTTCCCACTGACTCACCCAGCTTTCAGCAATTTCTCTGGTAGGTCCTTCCCAAAATTGACCATATGCCAGATACTCCTCCTGAAACGGCAGACCGTTTTCCTGTAATACCTGTTTAAATACGTCAATACGGTCATCGGAAAACTCATTGTTATCAAAGCCTGCTATAAAATTTATCTCTTTGCATTGATGAAATTCCACCACGTGTCTTACAACCTGTTCAAAAGAAGAACTATACGCCATGGTAATATTGAAACATTCGGGCATACTGTGATCCACGGAGATTACCGGCACTTGATTTTTTTTAGCTCTGTCCGCTAATTTCCTGCACACTTTTTCATTGCGAATCGACTCGGACAAAATAACCAACGCCGAAATTTTATTAAAAGGAACATTACGAAACACACTCAACTCTCCATTGCCATGACTTGTATCTACGTCCAACTTTGTGGAAATATTAAATACCATGACTTCATAATCTTGTGCTCTCGCACTCTCACAGAGAGAACGCACAAGTTTTTCCTGCTCCCACATATGAATCCTTGCTACGCAAACTGCAATAGTTTTTTTCATCATTATCCTCATTTCTACCTAACCTAACGGCTCCACATCATTCCTATTTTTTATATGACAATCATAAATAGTATACCACAATCCCGCACTAAAAAAAAGAACGGACAACAGAAATATGATTGAAATAACCAAAACGGATATGGGCTTGTCTTCCGGAAATATCTGCTGCAAAATCACATTCGTTGAATTGAAAAGGATGTGCACTGCAATTGTAGCCGCAATCGTTTCCGTCATCAACCACACCAAACCCAGCACCAGCCCCAGAGCAAAAGCATAAAGCCCCTGCACAAGGTTCATATGATAAATTCCGAAAAATATCGCCTGAATAAAATTAGTGAGCCAAAAAGAAAATCCCCCGGAAAGCTGATTCATAATTGCTCCCCGAAAAATAACCTCCTCAGAAAGAGGTCCTATCAACAGCGCATACAGCATAGCCAATACTGTACTGCTCTGCGTGAGATTCGACATAGTATCCTGATAACTTTCAAACCATGAAGGAAATATCTGCTGTAATAAGGTGAGAAAAATACTAATACACACACAGCCTCCCATTCCAAGACCGATGAGCGCCGGAATCCTCGCCCCTCCAAACGCTTTGCGATATGAAAAATCTTCAGAATGACAGCGGAATCGCCGATACCAATATGCGCACCATCCCAGAGAAAGCAGCGCGCTCAACATGGAAAGAAAAATAATGTATGTTTTATTTTGGGGATCCACTTCTATTCTCATTCCGATGCAAATAAGCATTCCGATAAACGCTGCCACAATCTGCAACAGAAAGACGGACAAAAAAAGTAAAATGGCACCGAATATACTACGCACCTGTACCAGTTTCTTATTCTCCTCCATAACAGACCTCCTGTCGATATGTTAGAATGATAACGCTAATCTGTTGGTAACTAAATAAAATTCGGACAGACAAACGCCCATCCGAATTTTATATTTTAGTTCTTTATTTATTAACGCTTACGCTGTAAAAATTCCGGAATTTTAATACCATCATCTGCCTGACGGTTGTATGAAGTTGACACCGTCGATGCTGTCTGCTTTCCTGCTGCACTACTGCCCAGCGGAGAAGGTGCAACCGGACGATTTCCTGATACTTGTCCCTCTTTCGTTGGGAAATTTGTCTTAGGCGGTGCCACTTTTTTCAAGAAAGAAGGTGTGACAGAGTCTGTCGGGTCACTGTCCAGACCGGTGGCAATCACCGTAATTTGAACCATGTCATTATCTGACTCCTCATACATAGCACCAAAGATAAGGTTTGTATTTTCTCCGGTCAATTCTGCCACATATGATGTAGCCTCAGCTGCATCGAGCATTCCCACTGCACCGGATATGTTAAGAATTACATCGGTCGCTCCCTCAATAGTAGTCTCCAGCAACGGACTTGAAATCGCCTGTTTTACAGCATCGATACATTTATCATCACCGCTGCCGACACCGATACCAATATGTGCAACGCCTTTATCTTTCATAACTGTCTTTACATCTGCAAAATCCAGATTGATCATAGCCGGTACATTAATCAAGTCAGTGATACCCTGTACACCCTGCTGCAATACCTCATCTGCTTTCTTCAAAGCTTCCGGCATGCTGGCTCTGCGGTCTACGATCTCTAACAATTTATCATTAGGGATAACAATCAGAGTATCAACGTTTTTCTTCAACTCCTCAATTCCCTTTGTAGCGTTGTTCATACGGGTTCTCGCCTCAAAAGAAAACGGCTTTGTTACAATTCCCACTGTGAGGATGCCCAGTTCTTTGGCAATACCTGCTATCACAGGAGCAGCACCGGTACCGGTTCCACCACCCATTCCGCAGGTGACAAACACCATATCTGCGCCCTTTACCAACTCCGTTAGTTCTTCACGGCTTTCTTCTGCCGCTGCCTTACCCACGTCCGGATTAGCGCCGGCACCCAGTCCCTTGGTAAGTTTTTCTCCTATCTGGACGCGATTTCCCGCTTTACATAGCTTTAAAATCTGCTCATCTGTGTTGATACAGACGAACTCCACCCCCATAACTCCTTCTTCTATCATTCGGTCGATAGCATTGTTTCCGCCGCCACCAACGCCTATTACCAATATCTTTGCAGCCGCTTCCGACTCATTCGTCTTAATCTCTAACAAGGTTGTTCCTCCTTCACCATACATTCTCACAACACCCTAAACTATATAATAACCATTTGAAGGGGAATAATCAAGAGAAAATATGTTCTTTTTATGAATTTTCTTCATCCATATCGTTTTTCTCCCCACTATTCTTTGTTTTTTTCGGTGCATCAATAATGATACTGTCTCCGTTCTTAAAGTTCTCCATATGAATTTCTCCCTTCAAGGACAACTTTTTCTCTTTCGCCTTCTCAAATACTTTGGAAAGATTTGACAATTCATCATCATACATCTTCTTTTTTCCCAAGTATATTTTCAAATCCCCGGAGTATAACGTCAACGTACCTGCGTTGACATGAATCTGCTCCGCCGGAATCTCGTAATGCACGATAGACTGGGATAAATTCATAATCGAACGGAATACATCATCATCCTCTACCTGAAATGCCTCGCCTACCGTAAAGGTTCCGAAATCAATTCCTGTCACCACGGGAATTCCCTCTTTTTGCTCCGGAATTGTCTGCAGCACAATTCCGTCCTTATCAAAATAGACATATTGCCCCATATATTTAATACAGCCGCTAATCGTCTTGTCATATACACGAAGCGTAATGCTTCTCGGACCGTGGTACTCCACGTCTATCGTTTCCACAAAAGGCAGCGATTCCAATCCCACTGTCTTCTCATACACCCACAAAACAACCCCATTACGGGAAAGCTTCCGCCGGAATACCTCATTCTTTATCTCTGACTCCGTATAATACTCCGTCCCCTCCACGGCCACCTTGTCAATATGAAAAATAAAATAGACGGCGATTAGCACAAGCGCTGCCACGCCGATTCCAATTCCCACCCTCTTTAGTATCCGCATACACTTACCTCATTTCTATCTGTTTCTTCACCTAATCTGACCGGACACACCAAGCACCAGCCCCATTTCAGCCATCATTATGGTAGCCGATGTACCTCCATAGCTGACAAGCGGCAGTGGAATACCCGTAGACGGCATGGAATTTGTCACCACCGCCACATTGATAATCACTTGTATCGCCAGCTGAATCAACACTCCCACACATATCATTGTACCAAACAAATCCGGCGCCCGAAGCGCAATCACCACGATTCGCCAAAACAATATGAGGAATGCAATAATCAGGGCAGCTGCCCCCACAATCCCCAATTCCTCACAGATGACAGCAAATATCATATCATTATAAGCCTCCGGAATGTAGCCCAGTTTTTGCATGCTGTGCCCCAGTCCCCTGCCAAAAACGCCGCCTGTGGCAATGGCATAGAGACCCTGCTTAATCTGATGGGCATTTTCATTCGTTTCCACATGAAGCCATATATCAATGCGCTCCGCACGGAATCCCTCACCCAAAAAGATATAGGCGGCACCTCCTGCAACTAAAAGCATCATACAAAGCACAAAATACAATTTCTTACGGCTTCCCACAAAACACATACCCACAACGATTCCGGACACAATAATGGCAGAGCTCATATTTTCCACCAAAATCAATACAATGTTAGGTCCCATAAAGAGCATGACCTTCAGAAATCCCCCAAAACGGTCTAATGCCTGCCTGTTCTGATAAACAGCATATGCCACAAATAAAATAGCAGCAATCTTTGATATTTCGGAAGGCTGAAACTGCACAAATCCCAAGTTCAGCCACCGTTTTGCACCGTTTTTCTCCACACCCACTATCAGTACGGCAATCTGCATGACGATTGCCGCCAGATATATCATATGTACCAAATTGATTTTCAGTCCCGGTATCTTCTTGATAAAAATATCATAGTTAATTCGGGATACCACAATCATTCCCACAACGCCAATGCCAAGTCCCAAGGTCTGCTGGGTGACAAACCGCCAGACAGAACCATTCTGCACTGCGGTATAATATCCTGCACTGTAAATCATCAGAACGCCGAAAAGAGCGATTCCGATTGTCATAAAAAGTAAAGCATAATCATAATGCAGATGATTCCTGCTTTTCATTCTATTCATTCCTTTACAGTTTATTTACATATTCTTTGAACAGGTCTCCCCGCTCCTCAAAATTCTTAAACATATCCCAGGAGGCACACGCCGGAGATAACAAAACCGCATCTCCTTTTTCCGCCTGTAAATACGCAGCCTTTACAGCCTCTTCCAGAGAATCTGCTTTATATACTGCAGTAAAGCCTGCCTCAGCTGCCGCCTCTGCAATTTTATCCCTCGTCTCACCAAGTAAAATCAACCCTTTAACTTTGGTGCCAAAGGAAGCGATCCATTCTTCATAGGAGGATTCTTTATCATATCCTCCTCCAATTACAATAGTAGGGCGCACCATTGCCTCCACTGCTTTAATCGCTGCGTCCGGATTGGTTCCCTTGGAATCGTTATAATATTTTACCCCCTGATGCTCACGTACAAACTCGATACGATGCGGTACTGCCTGAAATTCACAGACCACTTTACAGATAATGTCCCACGGAACACCTGCCCCATAAGCAATCGCTGCCGCCGCCATAACATTTTCATAATTGTGTTTGCCCAGGAGTTTCAAATTATGTATATTACAGAGAATCCTTTCATCTACGTCCCTGCATATAATTTCATCGTCCTTCAGAAATATTCCTTCCTCCAGTTCCCGTTCACTGCTAAACCAGAATACACGCGCCATCATTTGTTCTGCCAGCGCTCTAAGTCTCTCATCTTCATAATTTAACACACACATATGTCTGTCGTTCTGATTCATGGCAATCCGTGCCTTTGTCTCCGCATAGCACTCCATCGTATGATGCCTGTTTAAGTGATCCGGTGTAATATTTAATATGGCGCTGACTTCCGGACAAAAGCGGTGTATCGTCTCTAACTGGAAACTGCTTACCTCTGCCACCGTTACCGTGTCATCACGCATCTCTAACGCATATTCCGTATACGGCAGACCTATATTGCCCACGACAAATACGCTTTCATAATACGCTTTCATAATTTCTCCGGTAAGCGCTGTCGTCGTGGTCTTTCCATTGGTTCCCGTAATGGCTAACACTTTTCCCTTACCACATACATAGGCAAGCTCTACTTCTCCCCATATAGGAATTCCCGCCTCCTGTATCTTCACGACAAAAGGCAAATCCGTTGGTACGCCGGGGCTTAACACCACCAAATCAATGCGGCTGATGTTCTGTTCCGGAAACTCTCCGAGAATCAGATCATAGGTAATCCCCTCCGGAAATTTAGCAGCAATGTCCTGCGGAGTATTCTTTGTATTCCCTTCCAATAAAATTATTTTAGCTGACTGAGCAGCAAGTAGCTTCACTGCCGCCACGCCACTGATTCCCGCACCTACTACCAGCACTGTTTTTCCCGCTAAAACCATTGTATTTTCCAAAATCGTTCCTCCTTTTTTATAAACCTGCCAAACCCAGCAGACAACACAGGGACGTCACCAGCGAAAAAACGGTTACAATCCTTGTCTCTGACCATCCACACTGCTCAAAATGATGATGAATGGGTGCCATTTTAAAAATCCGTTTTCCTCCTGTCATCCGGAAAAAGCCCACCTGTAACATCACGGACAACACTTCTATCATGTAGACCACTCCCACAATTACGATAAATAACGGCAGTTTTAATACAAGGGCTGACGCAGAGACGAAACCGCCAAGCGCCAGAGAGCCTGTATCTCCCATAAACACACTGGCCGGATAGACGTTAAACGCCAGAAATCCTGCCAGAGTTCCTACTACAGCCGTTGTAATAGGCAGTATTCCACTCTGCACGCCCGCTGCAACAATAGTAAAAAACACCGCTACGAGCAAAGTGACACCGGATACCAGTCCGTCCAGACCATCCGTAAAATTTGTGCCGTTAGCTGTCCCCAGCATAACCACCAGACAAAAAAGTGCAAAGAGCGGTTTGGGCATAGTAATGTACCGACCGTGAACTAAGCCTCCCGTAAAAGGAATCAGCATCTCCGGATGCCCTCCGGCCTTCGTCAGATAATAGCAGACAAAAACTAACCCCACTACTGCCTGCAATGCCAACTTCTGCCATGGTGTCAGCCCTTCTGATTGCTTCATGATAATTTTGATATAGTCATCCAGAAAACCAACCATGCCAAAGCCTACTGTCGCAAACAAGACAGGCAGCGCCTCTCTGTCTTCTCCTTCCAGCAGAAACACCGTCACACTCACCACCAGAAGAATGATAATCCCTCCCATTGTGGGAGTCCCCGCTTTCTTCAAGTGGGTTCTGGGACCATCTTCCCTTACATACTGGCGGAATTTAAACCGCCTCAAAACCGGTATAATGACCGGGCAGACCAGAATACTCAAGAAAAATGCCAGTATAATCGGCATCATCGTAGCTTGATAACCCATTTTCCCCTCCAATTGTAATGCAATCCCTGTCGGAAATCAACCGATTACAGGGAGTTTTTAATTTACGCTCTTTTCCTTCTTCTCCGTCTTTTGCTTTTTCACTCCTAAATACGGGAGTGCATTGTCCAATAGTTCAGACACCACCGGTGCTGCTATCGTACCTCCGTAGTATATGCCTTCAGGCTCGTCAATGAGAACGACGACAAGCACTTTCGGATTATCTGCAGGAGCAAATCCCAGACAGGAGGCAATGTATTTTCCGCTCCGTCTCGGCAGCTTTTCGGAAGTTCCGGTTTTCGCTCCCACTTGATATCCCTCTACACTCGCTTTGGAGCCGGAGCCTTCTGTAACCACAGATTCTAATATCATTTTCATGTTATCCGACGTCTCACCGGAAACAACATTTTCTTTTTCCGAATAAGACAGCTTTTTCACTGTCTCCTCCTGTGTATTTTCAATACTTACCCCAAAATGAGGAACCACGCTGTGTCCACCGTTAATCACGGAACTGACAGAGGTAAGGAGACGAATCGGCGACAATTGAAACGACTGTCCAAAGGACATTGTAGCCAGCTCTACGGCACCGACATTTTTCTGCTGATGCATAATCGTGGACGCCTCTCCGGGCACGTCTATGTTTGTTTTCGATAAAATTCCCAGTTGCCTCATTCCCCGGAACATTCCCTCCACGCCCAGCCTTGCACCCACCTCCATAAAGACCGGATTACAGGAATTTTGTACGCCTTGCACGAAAGTTTCCGAGCCATGTCCCTGTGTTTTGTGGCAGCGGATGCGCCTGTCCTCCACTATCTTATACCCCGGGCAGTGAAATCCATCTGTAAGAGACACCACTCCCGCCTCCAATGCAGCTGTTGCCGTAATCACCTTAAATGTGGAACCCGGTTCATAAGTATCACTGACACAGCCGTTTCTCCACATTTTATTCAATTCCTCGTTCTTTTGTTTTTCCGACAGCTTTTCTTGTTTTTTCTTTGAAATGCCCACCAGTTGATACGGCTCTGCGAGAGAAAACTCCGGTGCATTTACCATAGCATATATTTCCCCATTCCCGGGATTCATCATAATCACCCGGACACCGGCGGCATTTTTTGCCTTGCGCACCTTTTCGGCTGCCTGAGTAGCAAACTGCTGTAAATTCAGATCCAGGCTGGTATAGAGATTTTTTCCGGCAACCGGCTCCCTGCGCTCTTCTGCCTCCCCGTCAATTTCAATCCCCCGTGCATTGGTCATGGTAAGAATGGCACCGTTTTGCCCCTGTAAAATCTCATCATAGCTGACCTCCAAACCGATAATCCCCTGATTATCCGCACCCGTAAATCCAATCACCCGGGACGCTAATGTGTCATAGGGGTAATACCGCTTGTAGTCCTCATCCACCATCACACCGGCTAGCTCCAACTCTCTGATTTTGTCGGAAGTCTCTTTATCCACGTTTGCCTTGATGCGCTCAATGGAGGATACTTTTTCCACACGTTTCCGCACCGTATCTTCATCCAATTCCAACAGTGTGGATAATTCCCGAATCACCCGCTCCGGCTCCTCAATTTGGTTGTGAATGACAGAAATGGTGGATACCGGCTTATTCCCTGCCAATATCTCACCATTTCTATCGTAAATTACGCCCCGCTTTGCTTTTATTGAACGCTCCCGCTGCTGTACATCCTTTGCTTTTTGTCCATAGTAGTCAGCCCGGACCACCATCAGATAAGCCAGTCTGCCCGTGAGAGACAGCGCAAGCACACATATCATAAAATAGACAAAAACGATTCTCTGACGTTGTGCTGTCTTGCAATTTTTCATGGTCTAGTATTCCCTGTTTCGTTGGAATTATTATATTAAAATACAGGGAAAAGTATGACACGCTATCACTATAACTCCGGTTCGCTATTGTCAGTCGGAGAAGCCGTTTCGCCACCCGCCTGTGGTGTCTGCGTTGCCTGTGGTTCTTGTGACGACTCCGTTCCTTCGGCATCTGCTGCCTCGGTTTCCTGTGGTTCCTCCTCCGGAGCCTCTGTCACTGTCGGAGCCTCTGCATTTGCAGCTTCATTTCCACCCAAACTCTGATAATCTCCGTCGCTGTATCCACCCTGAGGTACTTCCAGAGGCAGATTACCGTTTTTGGTGGACGGCAGTTGAATTTTCGTTTGCTCATCGTCCCCGGCAGATGCTTTTTTGTATATTCCAAGGAGCGGTAAAACATCCTTCATGACACTATTGGCAAATTCCGTAGCATATGTGCTGTGAGCCTGATCTTGTACATGAGGCTGGTCTATCGTCACATAAACAACTACCTCCGGATTGTCAACAGGCGTAAATCCGATAAATGATACCAGATAATTTCCCATTCTACGCGGATATTTCTCCGCGGTACCCGTCTTACCGCCGATTTTGTATCCACTGATTTGTGCCGGTGCTGCTGAGCCTTCCTGCACTGTCTTATACAAATACTGTCTGATCAACTTACTGGTGTCCTCTGTAATTACTTTTCGAACCAATGTGTTTTCAATATCTTCGACAGTCGCACCGCTCTCACTCTGTATCTCTTTTACCACATGAGGCTTATAATAATTTCCACCGTTGATAGTGGCACAGAATGCTGATGCCAACTGTATCATTGTGACTGTTTGGCTTTGTCCGAAGCTGGACGTGGCAAGTTCTGTCGTGCGCAGTGTACTTTCATTAAAAATATTTCCCGTTGCCTCTCCGGGCAGGTCAATTCCTGTCTTTTGTCCGAATCCAAATTCATTGACATACCGCAGAAACTTCTTCCCCCCTAAATCTGCTCCCATCTGCATCAATGCGTCATTGCAAGACTCCATCAAAGCCTTGCACACATTAACCGTACCATGTCCTCCGTTGGCGTATGCAACGCATTTAATCTGATGACCACCTACCTGCTGGTAACCATCACAAACATAACCTCGCTCCGGCGTGGTTGCACCTTCATCCAGACAAACAGCAGCCGTGATCGGCTTAAATGTGGAGCCCGGTTCATAGGAATCACTGATACAGTAATTTCTCCAAACAGAATTGAGTATCTCCATCTTTTGCTTTTCGTCCATTGCCGCCTGCTGTTCTTTCGAATACATTCCATCCAGATTGGAAGGATTATTCAAATCATACCCCGGCGTTGATGCCATCGCATAAATTTCCCCATTTTGGGGATTCATGATGATACATCCCATGTTTTGAGAGCCGGTGTTTTTTTGAAAGATCTGCATGTGCTGCTCCAATAGCCCCTGTACATTTACATCAATCGTGGAAATGATTTTTTTACCGTTTTCCGGCTCTTTTACTGTCTCAATCAAATTTAAATCCGAATCGTAATAGCCGTATTTCTTTCCACTACTACCACTAAGCTTATCATTATACTGATTTTCAATCCCCCAAATCCCTACATTATCCGTGGAGCAAAATCCGATTACATTGCTTGCCACAGTGGAATAGGGATACTGTCTTACATATTCCTCCTCAAACCAGACTCCTTTAATATACTTATCTTCTCTCTCCAGCGCATGAAACGCATCCACTGTTTCCACATCCAAGCCCTTGTATTTTTTTACTACGTAGTAGTGAGAATTTGGATATTTGTCCAATACTTTCCGTACCGATTTCGCTTTCATTCCCACTGTTTTTTCCAAGGCATCCGTGGTCGGCTCAAAGTATTTGGCATCAGAGAGCATAAGCCCCGGATCTATGATCAGATTGTACATTTTTTTGCTGGTGGCAAGCTTGTTTCCATTGCGATCCACTATATCTCCCCGACGGTACGCAATAGTATTACTTACATAGCTTTGCTGGGATAACACTCTCTTTTCATATTCATCTCCCTTTTCCCTGTTAAGGTCGACAATGCGCCACAAATACAGCAGCATAAACACAACAATAGCACCAAACACAACCAGTAACCTTCGGTACATTTTGCGGGTGCTAATTCTTTTTTTCCTTCTTCTGATTTTCTCTAACTGTCTATTCATGATTTCCTCCAAAACTGCAATAAAGAAGCCGGATACGAGGGAAAACGCCCCGGTATGCGCTTTATTTTGTCACACCAGGGATTTCTCCGTACTGTTTTACCATATCACTCTTTTTATTTTCATATGTATAAACCTGATTGCTCTTTGCATGCACCATGCCAAGCTCCTCCGTTGCCATGCGGTACACCTCAGCCAAGTCCACGGAATCAATGACATTCTGATAAGCCAGTTCATTACTCTCTCTCATTTGAGCAATTTCCGACTGCATTTTTACAATAGTCCTTTTCTGCTCCTGTACCCGGTTCTGGCTATGTACATATGACAGACAAATATATATGGCACCTGCCAATGCCAGCAACAAAAATATGATAGACGCCCAGTGAACACCCGGCATATTCACCGGCTCTCTGTGCGGCGCTCTTCTGACCTGACGTTCCGGACGCTCCTGCTCTCTCCTCTTTGGCTCTGCCGCTAACTGTCTGGCTGTATTACCCTCCACATAGGAATTACGATTGCCGCTCCCGGAGTAGCGGTTATCTCTACGACCATAATCACTGCTGCGATAACTGCTTCTGTGGTAGGCTGACTGATTAGATCTGTAATAATTTTGTCGATTTGCCATAAATAAGGCCCCCTTTTCATTTCCTTTTAGGACTCAAACATCAAATGAATCCTTTTTATCTATGTTCGAAAACACGTAGTTTCGCACTTTTCGAGCGTGGATTACTCTCCATTTCCTCTTTCGATGGTATAATAGGCTTTCGTCCTACTGTCTGCCCCTTCGATACTTTTCCACAGACACATACAGGAAAGTCCGGCGGGCATGTACACGGATTCTGTGCTTTTTTGAATGCCCGCTTTACAATCCTGTCTTCGAGAGAATGGAATGTAATAATACACAATCTACCACCCGGATTTAGCAAATTAATCATATCTTCCAGTGTATTTTCCAACACGGATAACTCTTGATTTACTTCAATGCGAATCGCCTGAAAAGTTCTTTTCGCCGGATGCCCCCCCTGCTTGCGCACTTTCATGGGAATTGCCTGACTGATAATCTCTGCCAGACGCCCGGTAGTTTCCACCGGTCCCTTTTCCCTCTCCTCCACTATGTGTTTTGCAATATTTTTCGCGAATTTATCCTCGCCGAAACGAGCAATTAAATGAAACAACTCACTCTCCGTATAATCATTAACCACTTCGTATGCAGTCAATTCCTGCCTGTCATCCATACGCATATCTAACGGAGCGTCAAACCGATAGGAAAATCCCCTCTCCACGGTGTCTAATTGAAAAGAAGACACCCCTAAATCCAATGTAATCCCATCTACTCCACTTACACCTAATCGATGAAGCACTTGTTTCATATCTGCATAATTGCTTCGCACTATGCTCACTTTATCCCCAAATGGTCTTAACCGTTCCCCTGCAGCCGCTATTGCGTCTGCATCCTGGTCAATTCCAATAAACCGTCCCTTTTCTGATAATTTTTCACAGACAGCACCGGCATGACCGGCACCACCCAATGTTCCATCCACATATATGCCATCGGATTTCACCGCCAGACCATCAATGACTTTCTGTAATAACACCGAAGTATGTTGAAACTCCACGGTTTCTCTCCCCTTTCCCGATTGGCACTATAGCGAAATATCCAACTCATCCATGGCTGTGCCCATAAGCTCGTCACTCTCTGCCATGTCCTCCTGTGACAGACGTTCCTTATCCCACAACTCTACCCGGTTCATCATACCTACAAATACAACATCCTTTTCCAAGGCAGCCATCTCCCGGAGCCTCGCTGGAACCAAAATACGTCCCTGCTTGTCCAAACTGACTTCCATCGCCTTGGAGAGAAATTGTCGCTGAATCTGTCGGTTCTGCATACTGGATGGCAGATTTTGCAGTTTCTGTGCGAACTCCTGCCAAGCCTGTGCCGGATATAAATACAGGCATCCGTCCAGACCCTTGGTGACTACAAATTCATCCCCCAGGTCATCACGGTACTTTGCCGGTATGATAGTCCTGCCCTTGGCATCAATGGTATGTTCGTACTGACCCATGAACATCACTATCACCGCCTTCCCTGCATTTATTTTATCGTGCAAGTGGTCGTCCACCACTTTTCAGGTTTTATCAACCACTTCCTCCCACTTCCCCCCACTTTCTATGCTATTTTATATCTTTTTTGGGAATTAAGCAAGTTTTTTTTACGAAAATTGGGAATTTATATGTCAATGAAACCACGAAAAATCCATGCTTTTTCCTCCCAAACACAACATATAGGTATGGATTTTTTATTCCAACAACAATATATTGTGCAATAAAAAAAATAGTGATTCAAAAAAAATTTTTAAATAGCAAAAATGCCTTTGTGCAACATGCACAAAGGCTTTTGTCTCAAATTATATATATTGGTCAGAATCCCGCAATCCGTTCTTTGACACTTCCATCCACGCCGGCGTCATATTTGGGATTTCCCCCCACCGGAAGAAGATGTCTCACCACCGGCATCCTGTAAACTTTTCCTTCCACGAAGAAACTGAAATACTGACATCCCCACTGCAAATACCACCAAAGTACCGGATAACACTTGCGATACCGCAATCCCGGTATTCAAAATTTGAAGCTGGTCTGTACGAAGCCCTTCAATCCACAACCTTCCCAATCCATATCCCCCTAAATACATCAGGAATAACTGTCCATCGTATTTCTTTTTGGGTGTGAACCACAATATAAGCACTAATACCACCAGATTCCACGACAACTCATACAAAAAGGTCGGATGTACTTGAATATACTCGATTCCGTTGACAACAGCAATATGGGACAACAACTCTCTGTTAATTGATGATACCGCCACGTCTGTTTTGGGAATCTGCATGGCAAACAAGCCATTCGTATACCCTCCGAAAGCCTCACGATTGAAGAAATTTCCCCAACGTCCGATAATCTGTCCCACCAACAATCCTGCGCAAGCAGTATCTACCAGCAGGAGAAATGAGCGTTTGCGAACTTTTGCAAATACGAAAGTGGTAAGCACCCCGGCAATGACACCTCCGTATATTGCCATTCCACCACCACGTATATTCAAAATCTCACCCGGATTACGGGAATAATAATCCCAACTAAACAGTACATAGTAAATTCTCGCACCAAGTACCGCAAAAATGATATCCCACACTGCCAAATCCAGATAAATCTCCGGATTTTGTCCCGTGCGTTTTGCCTGCCAGCTCACCAGGAAATAGCCACACATCATCCCGATGGCAATCACGATACCATAAAAAGCAATGGAAAAGCCTCCGATAGTGAGACTTCTCCCCACATGCTCCAACTCTATTCCCAAATGCGGAAAACGGATATCCATATTTCTTCTCCTTACCTACGCAGCTTCAGATGCTATTACAAATCCGTAAGCACTTTTGTCATTCAAATCTCAGACGTTAAAACGGAACAAAACAACATCCCCGTCCTGAACCACATACTCTTTTCCCTCTGAGCGAACCAGTCCCTTTTCTTTGGCTGCATTATAACTGCCCTGCTCTACCAGATTATCATAGCTGACAACCTCTGCACGGATAAATCCCCGTTCAAAATCGGAATGGATTTTGCCCGCCGCTTGAGGAGCCTTGGTTCCTCTCTCTATCGTCCATGCTTTTGACTCCATCTCACCCGCTGTCAGATAACTAATCAGTCCGAGAAGGGAGTAACTGGCTGCAATCATTTTTTCCAGACCGGATTCCTGCAGTCCCAAATCCTCCAGAAACATTTTCTTCTCGTCCTCGTCTAACTCGGCAATTTCCTGCTCTATCTGTGCACAGATGACAAATACTTCAGAACCTTCTTCTTTTGCATACTCACGCACACGATTTACATTCTCATTATTAGCTGCATCATCAGCCAAATCATCCTCTGCCACGTTAGCAGCATAGATGGTAGGCTTGTACGTAAGCAGATTGAAACTTGCCAAAAGTTCTTCCTCATCCTCATCCGCTGCCTCAAAGTTTTTCGCCAGCTTCCCGTCCTCCAGATGTTTTTTTAATCGCTCCACCAAGTCGGTCTCTTTCACCAGCGTTTTATCATTTTTCACACTCTTTGCCAGCTTTGCATATCTTCTTTCCAATATCTCTAAATCCGAAAATAAAAGTTCCAGATTAATCGTCTCAATATCCCGCAACGGGTCGATACTGCCGTCTACATGGACAATATTACCGTCCTCAAAACAACGTACTACATGGACGATGGCATCCACTTCTCTGATATTAGATAAAAACTGATTTCCCAAGCCTTCCCCTTTGGACGCACCCTTTACCAGCCCGGCAATATCCACAAACTCTATCGTTGCATGTACCACCTTAGCCGAATTGTGCATCTTTGCCAACACGTCCAACCGGGGATCCGGCACCGGCACCACCCCCACATTAGGGTCGATGGTACAAAAGGGATAGTTTGCAGACTCTGCGCCCGCCTTTGTCAATGAGTTAAACAAGGTACTTTTCCCGACGTTGGGAAGACCGACGATTCCGAGTTTCATGTCTATCTCTACCTCTTTCTTTTCTTTATTCTCCTGTCCTTAGCATAACGGCTCCTATCTGAACCCTGTTCAGGCTCACAATAGCGCCTCATCCCAAGACAGCCTGCGTATTTTACAGTACAGTATCATAGCATATCGGAAGGGAAAAGTCCATAATGAGCATAGCTGTATATTTTTTTGAAATTTATAACATTTTTTTCACAATATTTTCAAATTTTATTTGCTATAATTGTCACACTAAAAACAGAAGACGGGAGGCGTGCCATGAATATCCAAACCATATTTGAACGGTATGAGATGAAATTCATCCTGACGAAACAGCTAAAAGAGGAACTGATGGAATTGCTTGAAGAATATATGAGCCCGGACCCCTTCGGGGAAGCGACCATACGAAACCTTTATTTTGATACAGACACCTACCGCCTTATAAGGCGCTCCATTGAAAAACCGGTATACAGGGAAAAACTCCGGCTTCGCAGTTACAGTCAGGTATCTTCGGACGATTCCGTTTTTGTAGAATTGAAAAAAAAGTATCGCTCTGTGGTATATAAAAGGCGCTTAATCCTCCCGGAACGAGAAGCTATGGACTGGTTGAACGGCGGTATTTGCCCGGTGCAGGGACAGATTGCTTCCGAGATTGATTATTTTTATCACTATTATGACACGCTGCACCCTGTAATGTATATTTCATACGACAGGCAAGCTTTTTATTCGGAATCCAATCCGGATTTTCGTATCTCTTTTGATGATAACATTTTATCCCGACAGGATGATTTATCATTAACGATAGAACCAAACGGCACCCGACTGCTCGATTCAGACCATGTAATCATGGAAGTTAAGACAATGGGTGGAATCCCACTCTGGCTGGCACATTTTCTTACAGAGAAAAAATTATACAAAACGCCATTTTCCAAATACGGGACTGCATACAGAGAACAGATTCTTCCCTATAAAACAGGTACATGGAAGTCCGAATACAATAAAAATCCAGTTTATGAAGAAAAAAGGAGATAGCAAATGAACAACTTATTTGAAGGAATGTTTGACAATAACTTTACGGACACGATATCGGTATCAACGTTTATGATCTGCCTGTGCTGTGCACTGGTAATCGGTTTTTTACTGGCATGGATGTCCACTTATCACACAAGATACACAAAAAGTTTCGTCATAACACTGGCGATTCTGCCGGCTGTAGTCTGTGTTGTGATTATGATGGTAAACGGAAATGTCGGAACCGGCGTGGCAGTTGCGGGCGCATTTAGTTTAATCCGATTCCGCTCTGTTCCGGGAACTGCCAGAGAAATCGGCTCTATTTTTATGGCAATGGGCGCAGGCTTACTTTTAGGTATGGGCTACATAGGTCTCGCTTTTTTGTTTGTCATTGCAGTCGGTGCATTAAAAATGTTGTATGAACATCTGGATTTCGGTGTCAAAAAGAACGGCACGAAATATAAATCTGTTCATATCACGGTTCCGGAAGATTTAGATTACTGTGCGGCATTTGAAGAAGTTTTTTCAGAGTATACTTCCGCATGGGAACTGATACAGGTTAAGACAACAAATATGGGAAGTCTGTTCCGGTTAGTATATCATGTCACCTTAAAAAATCCGGAGCAGGAAAAGGCGTTTATTGATAAGCTTCGGACACGCAACGGGAATCTGGAAATCGTAATTTCCAGACAGGAATCAGAAGGACTGGAACTATAAAAACTTTTAAACCACACTATCGGATGTTAACTGTTAACAAGGAGGGAATATCATGAGAAGGAAACCATTTTGGATATGCGCTTTAATCTTATCGCTTACACTCGCAGGATGTAATAATAGTAATAATACCAATACTGCTGCCGATAAGAAAACAAAGGAAAAAGGACAATTTACAAAGAGAGACCTTTCCGGGGATTATGATGAAAGCAAAGCGGAAACATTATCTTTTTCGGAGAACAGCATAGAGACATCATCAAAATCCATATCGGTAAAAGACACTACAGCAACCATCAAATCAGACGGGCTCTACATCCTGTCGGGAACCTGTGATAACGGCATGGTAGTTGTGGATGCAGCTAAGACAGACAAAATACAGATTGTATTAAAGGACGTGTCACTCAAGTCTCAAACTTCTGCTGCCATCTATGTAAAACAGGCAGATAAAGTATTTCTGACACTGGCAGACGGCACCAAAAATACATTAGGCTCCGGCTCTGAATATATTGCCATTGATGAAAATAACATTGACGGGGCTATTTTCTCAAAAGATGATCTGACAATAAACGGAACCGGTTCTCTGGATGTAGAATCTCAAACCGGTCATGGAATCGTGGGCAAAGATGACTTGGTATTTGCAAACGGAAGCTATTCTGTAAATGCTGCAAAGGATGCAGTCTCTGCCAACGACAGTATTCGCATTGCCGACGGGAACTTTAAACTTCATGCAGAAGACGATGCTTTCCACTGCGATGATTATATTTACATCGCCGGTGGTGAATTTGAGGTCGAGGCAGGTGATGACGCGTTCCATGCAGACAAAAACCTCACAGTGGAAGACGGTAAAATTTCTGTCACAAACTGCTATGAAGGATTGGAAGCACAAGTAATAAACATATCCGGTGGTGAAATAGATATCGTTTCCAGCGATGACGGAGTCAACGCCGCCGGAGGCAATGACAGCAGCTCCACTACAAACGACTTCGGAAAAAGAGACCGATTTGATACAGATTCGGACGCTGACATAACGATTTCCGGCGGAGTTCTTCATGTGTCTGCAGAAGGTGACGGACTGGATTCCAATGGCAACATTACAGTAAGTGGTGGAGAAATCTATATTACCGGACCCGAACATCCCGGAAATGCCTCATTAGACTACGGAATAGATGCCGTAATCACTGGCGGTAAGTTTGTGGCAGCGGGGGCTGCCGGTATGGCAGAAAATTTCGGCAGTAAATCCACCCAAGGATGTATTCTCATAAATACAGATGAACAGAAAGCAGGCACTGGTATCACATTGGCAGATGTAGACGGCAATGAAATGCTCACATGGGTTTCTGATAAAACATATAGCTGTGTAGTAATCAGTCTTCCGGAAATAAAGGAAGGAAGGAAATATACCCTTAAGGCAGGCAGCTTTTCACAGGAAATCACAATGGATAGTTTGATTTACGGCACCGGAAACGGAATGGGATTCGGCGGTGGTCATGGCGGGCAGAACCATCAAAAACGCTGGGGTCGCGGCAGACAAAACCAGGATCAGATGCCCAATAAACCGGAGGGCTCTGCAGCCCCCGATATAAAGCAAAAAAACAGGGGCACCACATAAAAAGTAAAGGTAATTTTTTATTTTTATATTTTACGAAATTCATTGTTTATGGTATAATAAACGCAAGAATGCGTTTATCTTGTGAGAACTGCGTTCTCAGTATGTGCAAAAAGCATGCACAGGGATTATGGTATAATAAACGCAAGAATGCGTTTATCTTGCGAGAACTGCGTTCTCGATATGTGCAGAAAGCATGCACAATAATTATGGTATACTACACTCACGGTAACCATGCATAGCAAATCAGAAAGAGGATAAAATGACTAATTTACAAAAACTGTTAGATGCCATACACAATGAAAATGTATATATTCAAACACATAATTTTCCGGATCCGGATGCCATTGCTTCTGCCTATGGACTGCAGCAGTTATTAAAGAGTCAGGGCGTGGTTTCCACTATTTGCTATGTAGGAAAAATCGAACGGTACAATACAAATCACATTATTGAAGCTTTGGGAATAGAGATGGTGAATGTTTCTGATTTGGAGACAAACCTGCAGGAGTCAGATGAGATTCTTTTGGTGGATGTCCAGAAACTAAATTCCAATGTGCTTGATATTGTCGGGGAAGAGTGTGTCTGTATTGACCACCATCCCATCGTAAATCAGATAGAGTATCGATTCAGTGATATCAGAGCGGAAATGGGAGCCTGCGCTACCATTATTGCCAGTTACTTTTTTGAAAACGATATTCCCATGGACGAAAAGACTGCCACGGCACTGACTTTTGGCATCCGAAGTGATACCGATAAACTTTCCAGAGGGGTGAATGAATTGGATCTGGAAATGTTATACCGTATGTTTCCTCTCGTAGACAAAGGATTGATCCATCATTTGGAAAATGCCGAGTTACTCTTATCGGATCTGAATGCCTATTCACAAGCAATAGCCAGTATAAAACGCTATGACAATGTCTCCTTTGCCAATGCGGGTAAAGACTGTCCGGAGGCATTGGTTTCCTGCGTGTCTGACTTCATCCTTAAAATGGCAGAAATTACTTTTTCTGTCGTGTATTCTAAAAAACCGGATGGTTATAAATTCTCCGTAAGAAGCGAAGGCAAAGCAGATGCCGGGAAGGTCGTAACAAATGCGCTGAAGGGAATCGGCAGTGGAGGAGGTCACGGTATTATGGCGGGCGGATTTGCGCCATTCCAGGGGACAGAGGAGGAGGAACAAGCCTTTATCCAGGATATTGAGAGAAGGTTCTTAGAGCAATTGCTTTCTTCATCCCTTAATAATTAAGCAGGATACGCTCCAAAGAAGAAATCCGGAAATTTTTCAAATAGCGCAATGGACTCCGGGAGTCCTCCTGTCCCGAAATTCGACCAGAAAGCAGATAATTAGCATAATCATACATGGTCAGGAATCTTCCTTTATCCCATTTTTTCTCCGATTCCTCTGGCTTTTGTGCGGAATCAAATGATATTCCGTTCACAAAAAATATTTCAGAATTTTTTTCGTAGTTCTTTCCATAAAAGAAACTGAAATTTCTAGGCGGAGCTACTTCCGTATTAATTATTTTCAGGTTTTTGTGATAACTACTCCAAAGACTGTTATAACTAAAGTTAGGATTGATACCCGAACCGAATCCTTCTTCACACTCAAAATCCGGAATCTCCTCTTCCTTGGCAAACTCTTCAATACAACTTCTAAACAACTCACAAGCTTCTTCGCTGGCATAGTAGTATTTAGAATTATAGTACGCAAATTTATCATCGCTTGTACCATATTTCTTACTCATTTCCCTGCCCTCAAGAAAGTTTTCAGCTTCTGCCAATTGTATTGCTTGAACTTTGAACGTATGATAAAGTGTATTGAGCAGGAGATTTACATCAGTTACAACTCCACAGTCATATGCCTCACGGATTGTTTCCATGACACATTGTTTTAATTCATCCACACTTTTATGTCCCCGAAAAAAACCACGCATGGTAAGAGCTCTAGTCTCATAATTTATAAGGTAAGGGTGAATATGTTGCGACGCCCCACTTGTTTCATTTTTCTGTTTCCACTTTTCATTAATGTCCACAGGTACTTCTACATCTTCCCCATGATGTGACTGCGCAACTTCATATTGATAAGCGGTATCATTTATTAATGTAGTGGCAATATTTTCTATTTGCATTTTTTCATCCTTTCATCATTGTTTTTCTACTAATTTGTATCCAAGCTATAAACGCTATGATAACAATCTACTCTGTCATCGTATTTGCTCCATTGTCTATAACTGTCATTTCGGGAATCTGCCTCTTCTGACAAAATTGTCTGTTCTCCCAATTCCTTCAATGGTGAGGCATAACGTTTATTCGGAACATTTCCTTTATAGTAATTTTTCGCGTCTAATAATCCCCCACTTATGTAAGTTACATAATTTTGCATAACTATATACTCCCCTCCTTAAAGCTTAATCGTATGGCACTTTCTTACTTAATACATACCCGAATATGCATGATAGTTCTTATTAACAAGCAAATTATATGTCAATTTTTCATTGTCCGGATTATAGCGGGCAAATGCCCGAGCTAAAAAATCATCTGCCGAAAAGAAATTTTCCATATCTTTTAGCAAAGAATCACTGTAAATATCTGCACCTTTACCATACAACAACAGAAAAACCGGATAGAGATCGTGCAGATACTGCTTTTTCGTCAATTCACCATTCTGATACAGGGTACTCCGGATACATTTCCTACTTCATATATCCTTCCATTACATTTCGTGTGGCATATCCTCTTAATACAAAAACTGTTTAAAATAGTCCTTCTCATCTTTCAAAGATGACTCTTTCAAAGATGGCTCTCCAAATAAAGCATCCTCAATATCTCTCTCCGCAATATATTTCAGCAAATAGTTATTTTTAAATATTTCCATATACTCTTCCATCCTTTTAAAAGAACTCTTATTTAATTCATTTTCAAAAAAAGGACCATCATTTGTACATATCTCCGAAAAAGTAAGATATCCATCCTTATGATAGTGAATATCAATAGCCAGATAGGAGCATCCGTTTGGATTCACACTATCCCCCAGCTTTGCATACGATACCCCCCAATAAGAATAATTTCTGGTCAACGTACCGATAATCGCAATAATATTTTTATTATCTTCTTCCGATGCGTGAAACCTTTCCAATATTTCTTCATTTAGAATTATACTCGGAGTTCCTAAATAGCTAAAAGAGCCTGTTTTGCAAATCCCCTCATATTCACCGAGAGGATTATACCTGTCACCGATTACCACAAAAGAAACACCGGGGAACATTTCACAAATTTCCTTAAAATTGCTGATTTTGTCCGGTTCCGAATGCTCTTTATATCCAGAATCGGATAAATTTGATTCCTCTTCCGCTTTTTTCGCATTATAAAAACAATTATGACAATCCATAGTGTAATTTAAATCAATGACCATACTTTTTTCTCCTTTCATACCACATTATCACTTGTACATCGTAAATTAAGTTCTTAACTTTTATTTTGCAATTTATCCTTCGCATATACAAAATGTTCCCGGTAATTTTCAACACCTTCCCGTAAGGATTTCGCTTTGTGTTCCTGTTTGCTTTCTCCGATTTCAAATAATTTGTCAGAAAGTTGCTTTTGTATATTCCTCAGAAAAGCCTGTAGATTCTTTTCTTTTATTCCTGTATTAATATCCGGGTGCCTATTTTTACCTTCCTCCCTGCACACGGTTGGTGCCCCATCCGGCCAATAAATCTGCCAACACGACAATCTTTTTGAATCAATATAATGAAGATGAAGTGCCGTATATTCAACTCCCGATGCAACTGCCTTTTGCTTTGTTTCGTATTCATAGCGTTCACATATCGCTTGAATCGTACTGATAATATTCTCATAATCATTCTCCAGGTTTTCAACGACTTCTTTGTCTATCATTATACTTACCTGATTCAAATCACCAAAAGCCGGTGTCCTGCAAATACCGCTGTATTCCGGCTGTGCTGCCCCTGTCATATCCACAACAATAAACTCAACATTAGGAAATTTTTTGCATAAAGCCTTGAAAGCCTCTATGTCACTACGCTCCTTATCTTTTTCTATAGTATCGTTTGCAGTAATATCTCTCTTTTTTACTGCAATACCTTTACCTACATAATCAGTTTGATCAAAGTTGTAGTTATTAGCATACATATTGCTTTCGTTGATTTGCATTTTGCACCTCCACACCTTTCTCCAATCACAATATAAATTACTTTTTACAAGTATTCTATCGACACACTTATATAGACACGTAACATACATTGCACAATCCAAAAATTTTTGACAGAATCCAAAAAAAGATACTTCAAAAACGAAATACCTATTTTACTCTGATATAAGAATGGAACATTGAAATAACTGTTCATCATGCTTGAAAACGCAAGTGCCGCCATACTTCTCTACGGTTTCTTTTACATTTCGAATCCCAAAGCCATGCCTTAATGCATCTTTTTTGTTTGTTTTATATTTTCCTCCGCTCATTATCGGTTTTTCTCCATATGTATTTATTACGGATATAATGACATCTTCTTTTTCCTTAATAAATTTTAATTTCAATGTCTTATTCTCACATTTCTCACAAGCCTCTATTGCATTATTTAGCAGATTTGATAGAATAATCACAATATCTTCCTCTCCTATTCTAAGATTGGACAGATCATTTACCTTGAATACAAAGGTTATCCCCTTTTGCCTTGCTTCCCACCACTTTGTATTTAAAATCGCATTAACTATTACATTATTGGTATCAATCGCATCCATCCGATGGGCAATTTCATCACTAAACTTTTCCAAATAATGATTTAATTCATCAAATTCTCTTTTCTGTGCTAATGTAGCTATGACAGATAACTGACTTTTGTACTCATGTTCCCGCTTGCGTTGTAAATCGTAATTTTCCCAAATTTGCTGATACATTCCCGTCTCATTCTTTACCCTCTCCAAAATCATCTTATTTTCCGTTATCTGAACCTCTCTCTCAATTATGTCATATATTAAGTAGAAGACAAAAATATTCATAGCCAGTATTCCAAGAGCAATACATAGTAAAACACTTTTCTGTTGCTCACTGATATCTGCCATATCAAAATTAGCTAACATCGCTGTAATTGAAATAATAGTAAAAACCGGCAAAACTATAAAACGAGTCCACCCCATTTCAGTCAACATGCCACCACTATTTTTACTAAAATATCTACGAATTTGCAAAACTATAAAAAACAGCACCATCTGACTCAAGATTCCCATAAACATACTGATAACCGGAGTCTCTAACTGTCCTTCTTGCATCATTTCTAAAATCTTTCTTATCGCCAGCATGGAAATATAATCTACAACTAAAGCCAATCCTTGAAATACAAACACACATATTGAAATTAGCAGCAATCTTTGCTCAAAGTAACACCACATAATCACAGATGTAAAAAGGATGATAATTATCATCTTCATTAAAATATTATCTGCCAGCAAAACAGACAGCAAAAAATCTCCCCCTACTAATACAGCAAGCAATAGAAAACTGTACCCTCTTGACAGCATGGCGCGTTTTTGCATAAATGTTTCCATAAACACTTTACATAAAATCACATATACGGTTGTGTAAACGATTCCGTAGATAATATCTATCATACCTAAATATCTCCCTGATAATATGTAAATTCATCCCTAACATCGTTATATCTAGACTGAGATATGCTGATGATGTCTCCATTCGATAATCTGGCACAGTAACGTTTTATATTTTCAATATAATTCATATTAACCAAATAGCTCTTATGCACTCTGCAGAAAGGATATTCCTGCAATTCTTCGGCAATACGGTCTAAACTTTCATACATAGTATATGTTTTTTTGTCCTGTCCAAGCAAATGAAATTCCAGCCTATGCAGATTACTTTCTATATAGATAACTGCGTCCAAGCGTATTGTTTTTCGTCCTTCTTGAAATTCAAAAGTATGCTTATTTTCCACATAATTCATTTTATCGACAATCGTATCAATGCATTCCGCCATCTCCTTTTCCAACATCTTATCATCCTTAAGGAGATAACGAATTGCGTCCACTTTATACCCTTCTAATGCATAACTTACAAAAGCTGTCAAAAATACAATATACGGTTTTGCAGTATATGTTCTAATCTGTTTTGCCGTTTCAATACCATCCATAGCTTCCATATTGACATCTAAAAAAATAATGTCATATCTGGCAACCTCGGAACCCTTTTCCATAAGTTGGACTCCGGATGTAAAAGTATCAATCTCACACTGGTATCCTGATGTCTTCATATAATTGGATATCAACTCTTTTTCTGTTAACAGATATTCTTTTTCGTCATCGCAAATTGCTACCCTAAACATTTACCTCTCCTCCCTCTTTTCGTATTTTATATCGACATAATAAAATAATAAATTATCTTTGCCGAAAGAATTATACGAATTCCATATTTTCACTTCTTCTTTTCCGCGAACAAGCGTTTTTCTTTATAGGAAACGAGAAGCTTCCTATAAAGAAAAAAAGTGAGTCCAAAGTCCTTTCAGACTTTGAACTCACTCTTATACCTGTATTTACCGTTTTCTATTCTTCCCACAATCTTTTCACAAACACGGTATCCTCTTTCTGATCAGATTCTTCTTCCCCTTCATCCGCATTATGTTCATTTTTACGAACCTGCAAGAGACCATCAAACACCGTTACTCCGATGGCATCCGCATAATCCAAAACTTTGTCTTCCTGTCCCGTCGTCTGGTCAATGTAATACACGCCGTCCACCTTATGAGTAATCACATGCTTTCCATCCGAATAAATTAATTCTACACCTTCGTATTCCTCTATCTTTTCCAAAGAATCAGTGTCTTCATTATAAAAAAAAGAAAAACTGTAGTCCACATCGCCGGTATCCATAGTCGAAACCAAAAAGAGCGACTGGCTCTTATAAACATTACAAACCCCATACATAATACCATCTACTTCACTGGCATACGTCTTGAAATTTTTCTCTTTCTTCTTCATCATACCTTGCAATTGTTCCAGATTATTTCTGGTCATTGCCCGATCCGGAGGAGTCGCCAATTCACCGTCTATGTACTGCGTAAAGTAAAACTGCTGTATTCGGGTCAGCTGTTTATCATCACAGTAAAATGGTATCTTATGGCTGAAACCATCTGCCGGATATGGATAAAATATTTTCGTGCCAATCTGTAACGATTCCTCTCCTGACATTTCATTCCAATCAGAAACTGCCTCATTCCAATCGGAAATATCAGCCGCAATGTCAGCCAAAAATTCTTCCTCACTTAAATAGTGCGTCGCCTCTATATTTCCAATCCTACAGTCAAACGCTGAAAATTCGTAATCACTGTCCTGATATACGTACACTGTACCATCAGACACCAGTATTCTTTGAAAGGGAACCGACATCTCCTGAAACAGAGAACCATCTTGATTATATAATCTCAAATAATGCTCCTCTATATTTTCAAGAAATACATAAAAATATTGTTCTCCGGCAGATACTTCCAATACATTGTAGCCGGTATTCAAATTATCTGTAACAACATTTCCCGTCTCAATGTCATAGAAACAAACATCCTTATTTGTAAAAAATACGATGGTATTGTCAAGACATGCCAAATCATGGTTATCTGATACCTCATCTATCCGGCTGTCTGATTTTTCCGCTTTTTTTTCACTTTTTTTAGTTGTTGTCTGTTTCGTACAACCACAAAATATCAGCGAAATTGCAAACATACAAACACATACCCACTTTATTTTTTTCATCTCTCCCCATATGATGCTTTTATCACCATATTTCCTTTCCTGTAAATAGTCAAATTCATTAGTTGCTACTCTCAACCATTTGTTCCAAAATTATATCACATCTTATTCCCTATAACAATTACAAAAAAAGAACAAAGTGTGTTTCGCTTGCGACTCAGAAAAACTCGAACAATTATCTCTTAAAAAAGTTGACAATCAACAGGGCAAGGCATATAATATAAACATTAAGAAAGCACTGCGACAAGCGGTTAGCTTTCGTTAGATTGTTATGGTTATATTAACAACCGTCACTTGGCAGAGTGGCGGTTGTTGCTTTTTACAGTTTTCTATAAAACAAAAGACTGCTTTTCCTGATAACTCACATATCAAGAGAAAAGCAGTCATTTACCTCTTACTTACTGCTACTTGCAGATTTTTTAGTAAACAGGTTGATATTGCTTTCATAGGCTTCAGCCGCTAAAGTTGCCATATCAGATGCTTGAAAATTGATTAACCTTTTCACTTCCTGCTCCCCTAACACATCCTGCAACAGAAAGCCCCGCAGTCTCTGCTGGCTGGCATACACGCTGTTATGATATTGTTCCTGAGCCAATTTTCTCTGAGCCTGCTCCTTCCTGCGCTGTTTCTCTACATATTCCTCCAACAGCTCTTTCATTCTCTCCTGCCGTTTTTCCCACCAGCTCTTTTCCTTCTTTTTATTAGGCGAGGTACTTGGACGAAGCTCTATACTCCCCAGGCTCTTTCCAATATGCTCATCAATCGTTGCACCAAAATACTCCATGTAATAACTTCCGGAGGCACCTGCCAAACCGAAAAAAGGATTGGGCACAGAGCGGTTTTGAACTGTATAACCTAAAACCCATGCCTCATAGTCCGGATCTTTTTTCATCTGCTCCCATCCCGCTTCTGAGATGGAAATGAGTTCTTTATCATACCTTCTGGATGGATGAAATGGTATACTGTCTAACAATGCAAAAATAAAGCTTTTATATGCCCCCATACTCATCTTTTCGGTATCAACATCAGAAACCCCCTTTTTTTTCTTTAAGGCCTTTCCTGCCAGAACCTGCGAATCCACTACAGAAGCTTGGTCAGGATGCATTTTTTTATACTGCTCCACAACACTTTCAATAGTTTTACGGCTATTCTCATTCGTTTCTAAAACAGTATTTATAAATGCCGATTCCTCCATTTGGTTATCCTTTTTTAAATAATCCGTCTTAGAGATACCATATACTTTTAACAAATAGTCTTTATCAATTCCACTGTCCATATATGTCCCCTCCCATCTAAACAATATTTATGCCATGATGCATACTCTGCCCTACACTGATTCATTTTGTCTTATAGCACATTCAACCACTGTAGTAATTCAAACATTTTTATTTATATCGGCATATTTTGTTTATTTATGAGATTTAGACGTAAAAAGGTTTTTCCACCACGGAACTTTCGCCTAATAGAAAAGAATATTGGAGACCCAACCCCATGTCTCAAAAACTTTTTATAGAGTATTATAAAAAGACACGATAACAGATACCCATGCCACCCATCACCATGGACAAAAGAAAAATAAATAGAGTTTTTTTCTTATCTTTAATTCGCGAAATGATAAACCCGAACAACACTATATATATTACCAATCCTATCACACCGAAAAAGCGAAAAGACTCCGCCTCTTCATAATGATAAGAGCCCGGTTCTTCCATTAGATTACCGGCAAACATAATACTAAAACCTACCCAATAAACACTGATGATCCCCCAAATAATTCCCGAACACAGCATTGTAATATTCTTAAATATTTTTATTTTCTCTTTCATTCGTCTCCCTCCATTTCCAGATATTCCACCGGAACATTTTTTGTCAACCATACTCCGTTTTTAGAACGATAAAAGATATAACCATCCTTCTGCATTTTCCCAGACAACACCTTATATATTACAGCTTTTCCATGTCTTCGTCCTACATCATATGCGGTTTCCCTATCCCCGGAAATATGTACATACAGTCTGCTCTTTGGCAGCAGTCCTTGTTCGTTGATGGAAGATACATATTTCTCCCCTGTCCCATGCCATAAATACTCCGGGGGCTCCACAACATCTAATTCAACATCAACAGGTATGGAATGTCCCTGATTGGCACGAATCAATGTCTTATCCTCATTAAAGGAATATCGCTGCTTATTGTCTGTACGGACAATCTCCTCCAGAATGTCCATATTAAATTCTTTGGTCTTATTAATGCCTTTGATCACCTCATCCACATTAGCCCACCCATGCTCATCCAGAGAAATACCAATCACCTCCGGCTTGTGGCGAAGTATTAAACTCAAAAACTTACTTGTCTCTTTTAAACCCATTCTTATCTCCAGCCTTCATTGAATTCTATCATTTAAGCAGAGCATACTGGTCATCATCCACCGGCTCAAGCCACTCATTGGAAGCACCCTCTGCAGGAACTTCGATTGCAATATGCTGAAACCAACTATCCTTTGCTGCGCCATGCCAGTGTTTCACCTCCGGAGGGATATTGACCACATCGCCCGGATGCAGTTCCTGTGCATCTTTTCCCCACTCTTGGTACCAGCCTCTGCCACCTGTCACGAGCAAAATCTGACCGCCTTTGTGATGCACATGCCAATGGTTAATCGTTTGTCTTGCAAACGTAACATTTGCCGTTGTCACTCCTTCTGTCGTAAGCATTTTCAAGTAACATTCTCCTGTAAAATATTGTGAAAATGGATTTTCCTCCCCGATATCAAATACAGCACCTGGTCCTAAATCAGCTTTCATCTGTTCTATATCCATAATTTCGTCCTCCTTAATATGGTATTTTACTATCTCTTATTTTATTGCTATCACTTATCTATGTCAAATACCTCTTATTTATAATTTACAGTGCTTTTTTCAATTTCTGATTTTCCTTTTTTAATAAACCATTTTCTATTTTAAGGCTCGCCACCTGCTGTTCAAGCAGGCTGATCTGGTTCTCCATCGCATGATCTATTATCTTTTTTCTTGGATCGATAATCCCAGCCTGCTGCTCAATGGCTTTGTCCATCTCGTTCCTCACTGACGGATTTTTATAAAAATTTGAAATTTTTTTAGAAATCAAACCGAAGCGTGGCAGTGGTCTTGCCAAAGGTAACAAAATAAAAACAACAGATATTCCAGTCATTTTTACTGACTTGATATCTGCCATGGTTCGTCGAATTTCAGGAAAGAATACAGAAGTAAAAGTAACAGGGCAAAAGCGTGTCGAAACGAAAAATACCACAATCCCCTTGAGGATCATGGTATTTATAGTGATGTTATTCGTTTGTCTGTATCGTTTCCGTTTCGATCTTCAACCGCTCAAAAGATGTGTGCTTGTTTAGAAGTTCTATCACTTCATCAAAAATCACAGAATCCCTAATCTCACTCAACCCTCTTTACAACACAAAACATCGGTTATCTCCAATACTTCCGGCTGCTCTTCAGCCTTTAACTTAATCCAAATTTCTGTCATTCCAGTATCATTTAACTGGTTATCCCTCTGTATTGTTAGACGATTTTCAGATACCTCAGCTTTGACATCTCCTGGTACTTCTACAACAGAAAAGCTGTTATCAAATATTGCTGTAAATTTCTGCCCATAAGATTGATGCCCTTTATGTTCTAACTTAAAAACCATCTTAAAATTTCCATCTCCGTCTTTTCCATCTGCGTATACAAAGACTGTTACACATGTAGATCCTTGATAAATTGCCTGTAAGTTTTCCATATCATATATCCTCCTTATTGCATTTCTTCTTTGTTCGTTTCTAAAAACTTCCACACTTCCTCTTCCTCCGGCATGACCTTTAACGCCCCTTTTCTGGTCGTGATAATGGAAGATGCCGCATTAGCAAATTCTAGCATTTCATGCAGTTGCTCCATACTCAGATTTTCCAATCCATTCTCTAAAATAAAATTTAACACACAGGCCATAAAAGTATCTCCCGCCCCGGTCGTCTCAATCGTATTCTTATTTAAGAATGGGGGACATTCCACTTTATTTCCTTTGTAATAAGCCCGACTCCCCTTCTTTCCCATCGTGGCACAAATCAGAGGGATGTCATATTCTTTCTGAATGATGGCAATTCCTTCATCAATATCTGATGAACCGGTAAAAAAGGCAATCTCGTCATCGGATATTTTCAGGATATCACACTGACCAAGTCCATAAGCAATTTTTTCTTTTGCATCTTCCAAACTTTTCCACAATGGCGGTCGTAAGTTGGGATCAAAAGAAATGATAACACCGGCTTTTTTTGCAACATCGATTGCCGTTTTCGTAGCCTTTTCCACCTCTGTATCTGTCATCGACAAGCTTCCAAAGTGAAAAATCCGGGTATTTTCCAAAAGAAAAGTATTAACCTCGTTTTCCCGGAGCATCATATCTGCTCCCGGATTTCGATAAAAAGAAAAACTACGGTCTCCATCCGGAGCAGTATGTACAAATGCCAGTGTCGTCGGAACATCTTCATCCATAATCAGATTTCTTATATCAATCTCCTGTTCGGTCACTGCGGTCTTAAGCATTTCGCCAAAAGAATCCCGCCCAACTTTTCCGATAAAAGCCGTTTTCTTTCCCAGCTTTTGCAGCATGGACAAAACATTGCATGGCGCTCCGCCTGGATTGGCTTCAAAAAGAGGATTCCCTTGTAGACTGATTCCATTTTCGGTAAAGTCAACCAACAATTCTCCCAGTGCTGTTACATCCATTTTTTTCATACGCCATTTTCCTCCTGTCTTATCCTACAATATATTCCTTTAATCCTTCCAAAATCTCTTCTGCCTCATCTTGCTCCGCATAAATCCTTAAACCTACCGGCTTTGATAAATTAATACTGAAAATTCCCAAAATTGATTTTGCATCAATGATATATCTTCCGCTAATCAAATCAAAATCTGCGTCATATTGGCTGGTGATAGCAACAAATTTTTTTACTCTTTCTATACTTTCTAATAATATTTTTACTTCCAGCATGATTTCTCACCTTTTCCTTTCCTCTATAAATTTTCTTTTTCAACCAAATCATACTTTACTATATCCATTTTAACCTCGCCATCTGCACAGAAGGAAATCCCATCTGCCTCTTTTTCCGTATTGATCGTCATGGTCATAACCTGCTCTCCATCATTCACAAAGACCTCCACACTGAACTGATCCAGTATCAATCGTAACTTGATATTCCCGTCCTTGTGATTTACCTTGCTTCTGCGCTGATGTATGATCGCTCTTCTGGAACCCGAAAATTTTCTGTCAATCTTTAAGATATCCTCATGAGGACGAAAACTGACTGAGGTATAATACTTATCATTTTGTGCAACCCTGATTGCAAACTTATGATAAATATTCTGGATATCGCCGGAATATATATTTAGCTCCAGATCAAGCTTACGTCCTTTGATCCCTTCGAGAGCCAAATTACTTGAAACCGAAACTGCCTTATACTCCACTTTTCCGCTTCTCATATCTTCCAGTTCACGAATGGGATTTTGATAAAGTCTTCCATCCTTTACGGAAATTTCTCTTGGCAGGCTCATCTGTCCAAACCATGGATCTTCGGTAGTACGGACATTACATGTATCCCAGTTCTGCATCCATCCGATCATTACCCTGCGCCCATCGGGAGTTAAAACCGTCTGAGGGGCATAAAAATCAACCCCATAGTCAATAGACTGATAACTCTCTTCCGTAAAGGAACAAGTATCCTCATCATACGCACCGATCAGGCATAGAGTCTCATTCCCATTGTGAAATTCAAATCCCTGCGGCAGCATATCCTGTGGACTGGTAAGCAATACCCACTTCCCATCCAGTTCAAAAAAGTCTGGGCATTCCCACATCTTCCCAAAGCGGTTATTGTTCGCAACCAACACCTTTTTATAGTTCCAATGAAATGCATCTTCGCTTTCATAGAGTAATATCTGTCCACTTCCATCTGCCGGACGGTTTCCGATCACACAGTAATAGATTCCATCTTTGCCCCTCCACATTTTAGGATCCCGAAAATCAATCCGGCTGCTGCCTTCCGGCATATCTTTTTCATCCAATACCGGATTGTTTTCGTATTTCTCATAATCTACGCCGTCTCCGACCGCCATGCACTGTCTCTGGATTTCAGAAAAGCCACCATTCTTATGCTTTTCCTTCAATACACCTGTATACATCAACAAGTGCCTGCCGTCTGGCAGTTCCAACGCACTCCCTGAATAACAGCCATCCCAATCATATAATTCATCCGGGGCTAAGGCGGCAGGAAGATACCGCCAATGCAAAAGATCTTTGCTCACCGCATGTCCCCAATGCATAGGACCCCAGTGAGAATCATAGGGATGATACTGGTAAAACATATGGTATTCCCCTTTATAATAGGAAAAGCCATTGGGATCATTCATCCAACCGGTACGTGCTGACAGATGAAATGCCGGTCTGTCTTCTTTCTGTATCAGTTTTTCAGAGACTTCCTCATATTTTCTTGCTTCATGCAATGTCTGACTTGTCATATCTTTTTCCTCCAACACAAGTATCTCTATGCCAGACACACCTCTGATTTAAGAGATGCGCCTGACCAAGCTTCAAGCAATATTCTAGAGTTCAATCGCCTCTTCCGTTTCCGAATCAAAGAAATGCATTTTATGAGGCATCATTACGAATTCTACCTTATCACCAATCTTACTTACTTCATATTTGGATACTCTTGCCACTGTCGTAATGCCACCGAACTCAAAATACAGATTGTTTTCATTTCCCATGATCTCCGTATTGTCAATAACTGCCCTCTGCTTATTATCTTTGTACAAATCCATATTCTGGTCATCAAATTTGATATCCTCTCCCCGAATACCCATGAGTAAGTTATTGGGGTGAGATGTCAGTTTGTCAGTAATGGTGTCGGGCAGAGATACTTTGTTTCCATCCTCAAATACAAGAGTGTCTTTCTCTAGTTTCACTGGATAAAAATTCATCTGCGGAGAACCGATAAATCCTGCCACGAATTTGTTTGCCGGATGCTCATAGAGTTCCATCGGTGCTCCAATCTGCTGAACCACTCCGTCCTTCATAATCACAATCCTGTCCGCCATGGTCATAGCCTCCACCTGGTCATGGGTGACATAAATCGTCGTACTTCCCAGTTCGCGATGCAGTTTGCTGATCTCATTTCTCATGCTGACACGCAGTTTGGCATCCAGATTGGACAATGGCTCATCCATGAGAAAGACCTTTTGGTTCTTCACAATAGCACGCCCCAAAGCAACTCTCTGTCTCTGACCACCGGACAGATTCTTTGGTTTTCTATAGCGGTATTCCTCCAGACCGAGAATTTTCACTGCCCAATTTACTTTTTTCTCAATCTCATCCGCCGGCACTTTCATGTTTTTCAGACCGTAGGAAATATTTTTTTCCACTGTCATATGAGGATACAGTGCATAGTTCTGAAATACCATGGCAATTCCACGGTCCATCGGTGCCACCTCATTCATTTTCTTTCCGCCAATCATCAATACTCCGCTGCTGATATCCTCAAATCCGGCAATCATGCGAAGTGTAGTTGACTTGCCACAGCCAGATGGTCCCACAAAAGCAATAAATTCTTTTTCCTCAATCGCCAGATTGAAATCGGTAACTGCATTTTTATCCGTTTTATCATATTTTTTACAAACATTTTTTAATTCAATAAAGCTCATTGTTTAACCCTCCTTTGATCCTGTTGACACAACACCTTCCACAATCTGTTTTGAAAAGAAAGAATAAATAATAATAACCGGTATTGTGACCATTGTAATAACTGCTAATGTCTGCCCCATTGTTGTATTATCGTTGGATGTGATCGCATTCAGACCAATCTGTGCGGTAAGCAGGTCACCGGATGTAAATACCAGTGACGGCCACAGGTAGTCATTCCAAACATTCAAAAATGTAAATACACTGACAGTAGCAACCACGCTTCTGGACATTGGAAGTACCATGGTAAAAAAGTACTTAATCGGACTGCAGCGGTCTAACTGTGCTGCTTCATACACATCATCCGGCAAACTGAGAAACACCTGACGGAACAAAAAGATATTGAATGGGTTCACGATCATCGGAAGGATATAACCGATGACATTATTCAACAATCCTAATTTTGCAATAAACAAAAAGTGGATGGTGATGATGGTTTCCATTGGCACGATCATTAACATCATAATAATCATCAGCCAGCGTTCCCGAAACGGAAACTTGATCTTCGCCAAAGCATATCCCGCCAGACCATTTACAATTACCCCGAGTACGATCAACACTGCTGCATAAAAGAGTGTATTTAACATATACCGCACAAAGGAAGTGTTGGTTAATACGGTAATATAGTTGTCAAAAAAGTTTCCATTCAAAGCCGGTGGGACAAATGCCGCCAGAGAATTCATATCACTGGTAATCGCTGCATCTGTCTTGAATGAGTTTGCCAGCATCCAGAGAACCGGAAATAAAAAGAATAAGGATGCTATCAGCATGATCACTACTAAAATCACATTATTTCTTTTCTGTTTTTTGTTTAACATTTTCCTCCTCCTTATCTCTGGTTGCAACCGTCTGGATAATAGTAAGTATCATGACAAAAATGGCAAATACAATCGCCATGGTAGATGCCAGACCGATTTCCCAGTTTACTGTGCCGGTTTCATAGATATCATATACCATTGTATAGGTGGAATGAGAAGGTCCGCCACCTGTCATAACCATCGGCTGCACCAACATACGGAAAGCACCGATCGTAATGGTGATGAATACAAAGATGCACAAAGGCTTTAATTCCGGCAGGGTAATATCCTTAAACTTCTGCCAGCTCGTTGCATGATCCATGTCGGCCGCTTCATAAAGCGCCGGATTGATCGCCTGCAAACCGCCTAAGAAGATAATCATTTGATAACCCACCCCCTGCCATGCACTCATAATTGCAATGGACGGCAATGCTTGAGAGGCACTGTTGATAAAAGGCTGTGCAGATATTCCGAAATTTGCCAAAATGGAATTTAAGATACCTTCCGGGCTGTAAATCTGTATCCACAAAGTAGACACAACGGCAAGGGACATAACCACCGGCAGAAAAAATGCCACTTTGAAATACCTTTTACAATAGGTGACTTTGTTGATCAGCAGAGCCAGCCCTAAAGCACCCAAACCTTGTAGTGGTACAATGATAATCACAAAGTTTACTGTATTGATAAATGCTCTTCGGAAATCTTCATCCTTGAAAATCTGAAAGAAATTGTCTAAACCCACAAAATGGGTCAGACTAGGATTCAGGGCAAAGAAATCTGTAAAACTAAAGATCAATGTAAGTATCATAGGCAGGAACAGAAAGATCGTAAGCAACACTAACGCCGGTCCGAAAAATGTCATGCCTAGAATAGATTCTGATTTTTTCTTCATCGTCATTTCACCGTATAACGCTTTAACTTGGCGTTAATCCTTTCTATAGATTTATCCAATTCTGTCTGCGGTTCTCTCCCGCTTAATACACAATCCTCTAGTACCTGCTGGAAAGATGTGCTTACCTGCGGATAAACAGGTGTTTTGGGTCTTGGATGTCCGTAGTTACTCAACTGATTATATAATGCGCTGTAGTTCTCATCGGTCCGGAATACGTCAATGGATTCAAATGCCGCATAGGTAGATGGGAAATTCTTCGCTTTCTCCCAAAGCATGGTTCCGCTTTCCACGCCACTCATCCACTTCACCAGTTCGGTTGCACCTTCAATATTTTCTGTCTTGGTAGATGCAGCGTATGCCCACGATCCTGTGGGGGTATACCGCTCCCCGCTCCATACGTCGCTGACAATATACGGTGCAACACCTAAATTAATATCCGGATAGCTGGTATAGATGGTATTAACCTCCCATGCTCCATCAAACTTAAATGCGGCACGACCGCTTTCAAATAAACTGTCAATGGGCACTTTGGACATATACCCTTTCTCCAGCAGCGTCTTAAAATATTCGATGGTCTCTACATTTTCCGCAGAATTGAATATTCCATCTACTTTCAGTCCGCTGTCATCCACCAGGTTCCCTTCATTAGACCAGAAAAACGGTGCATAATAGTAGATCGTTGCCTCTCCCACCGGAAATGTCATATCCAGTGCATATCCTTTCTTTGCTTCCATAATAGGTTGTAACTTTTCCAGAACCTCCAGAAACTCGGAACGGGTCCATGGATGGTCCGCATCCGGCACTTCAATACCTGCCTCCTCTAAAATATCCTTGTTGTAATATAGCCCTACACTGGATTCCATAGCACCTAATGCATAGAGCTTATCGTCATAGGTTCCCTGATCGAGAATGGATTCCAAGTATACACTTCTCTCCTCCTCTGTCAGATCTGCCAGAGGTTGGATAATTCCGTTTGAGGCATAGGCTGCAATATTAGGGCCATCCACTGTCAATACATCCGGAAGGTCCCCGGACATTACAGAGGCGTTAATCTTATCCGAATAACCTCCACCACTGTCATTTCTGGGAATGAACTCAATGTCAGCAAAATACTTGCCATCATACTTCTCATTAAATGCTTCCACTGACTCACGGTAACATCTGCCTTCATCCGTATCTTCAATAGAATGCACCCAGATAGAAAGGTATTGTTCCCCTTCCTCGTATCCGGCAATATCACCTGGCTTTGGTATCTTTCCCTGACAGCCGGTCAAAGTACCTGTCATCAGAGAAGTCACCAGTATTGCCGTTAATAATCTCTTCATTCTGCTCACTCCTTTCTTTGCAATTTGCTAGTTTCATAGATAATTTGTGCCACGTGTATACACTTTTTATAACCGATTACATAACCAGTTAAGTAACCGGTTACTTTTACAGTAATATAGTAACACTCTTCCTATGTACTGTCAAGAAAATTTTTCCTAATTTGGTAAAAAATATAATCGGTTACTTAACCGGTTATATTTTTTGTTGTTTTCCCTTTTCCACTATGTTATTATAGTATATAGAGAATTATACACAGGAGGGGATATTCTTATGAGCAAGAAAAAGGTAACCTTTGATGATATCGCAAAATATACAAATTTTTCAAAAACAACCATATCCAGATATTTTAACAATCCGGATTCCCTGACTGTTAAAAATCAGGATATTATTGCGCAAGCACTCATTGATCTGGACTACCAGGAAAACAAGCTTGCCAAAGTGCTGGCAAACGGAAAAAGTGAATTTGTGGGCGTTGTCATCCCCAATCTCTATCTGCACTACTATGCTGAAGTGTTGAATCAGCTCCTAATCTCATATGAGAAATTCGGCTATAAATTTATGGTGTTTGTGGGTACCGGTGAAGAAGAAACGGAACGAAAATATATCCAGGAACTGCTTGCTTATAAAATTGAAGGAATGATCATATTAAGCCACACTATCCCTTCTAAAGAACTTGCTTCTTATAATATTCCTATTGTTACGATCGAGCGTGAGGACGAATATGTAAACAGCGTCAACACCGATAACTATATGGGAGCACAGCAGGCTACCAGTCTATTGGCAAAAAGTAATTGTGATATCCTACTTCACATCAATTCAAACGTTTCAGAAGAAACTCCTTCTTACAAGCGTATCCTTGGCTTCCAAGATATATGCAGAGAGCATAACATACAACACGAATTGATTATTCAGGATTTTAAAGATTCCCACCAAGGAGCAGCAAAACAGTTACAGGATATCTATGAGTATATCAACGACAAATATCCAAATCAGAAAAAAGGATTATTCATGCCAAATGATACTTACGCTAATATTCTGCTAAATATCATTTTTCGTGAACATGGCAAGCTGCCGGATGACTATTGCATTGTGGGATTTGATAACTCTCCCATCGCCGAGGAAGCCATCATTCCCATCAGCACCATCGGACAGCAGATTGACAAAATCGCATATGAGGCTATGGATTTGTTAGTGACCCAAATGAACGAAAGAAAAAAACGCCGTCCGAATCCGCAAAAAGAATTAATCCATAAAAGTATCACCCCGATTTTGATACGGAGGGAAACTACGGAATAAATTCGTCTTTTTATTACAAGCGATTCGACTATTTTGCACCAACATTTTTATAATACTATGGAGCAGTTTTGGCTTTCCTTAATTGGCGTTAATAAGGAAATTTTGTCTGAAGCCGATTATCTTGATTTCACCTTTATACTCCATGGTGCTGTATCAATTATTAGCAGGCAAACCGAACAGCATAACCTTGATTTTGTAAAATCCTTACCCGACCGTGC
>JAFLTA010000040.1 GCA_022510685.1 Lachnospiraceae bacterium
CCACCTTATGCCCGGTATGGACGGCATTGAATGTCTGCATGCAATTAGAAACCAGACGGGAGGTCTCAATCCGGATACCCACGTTGTGATCCTGACAGCCAATGCAGGCAAGGAGAATCAGACTCTTTACCGGAAAGAGGGATTTGACGGTTATCTGCCAAAACCTGTCAACGGTGTTCAGCTGGAAGAAGAACTTATAAGACATCTGCCAAAGGAAGTTGTGAGCATGAGACGGGTAGGCGGTTCTGTGGGTGTAGTGGAGACGCCGGTACCTGTCCATAAAAAGAAACTCCCGGTTATGATTACGGCGGGGAGCGTATGTGACCTTCCTGGGAAACTCGTGGAAAAGTATCAGATTGCAATCATGCCATACCGAATCCTTACAGAGGGAGGGGATTTTCTGGATGGAGTCGAGACAGATACAGACGGTATACTCTCTTATATGAGGGAGGCTGGAAAAAATATCAGATCCGAAGAACCGGAAGTGGAAGATATGAAGGATTTTTTTGCCGAGCAGTTGACGAGAGCCGGGCATATTGTTCATATCGCCATGACACAACATGCAAGTGCTGGTTATGAACGTGTGCTGAAGGCATCGAAAGCCTTTGACAATGTCACTGTAATGGATTCCGGACACGTATCCTGCGGAATGGGGCTGTTAGTATTGCGTGCAGCAGAATACGCAGCGAGAGGGATGAGTGTCGATGAGATTGTAAAGAAAACCGAGGAAATGAAAACGCAGATCTGCACCAGTTTTCTTGTGGACAGTACGGAATATATGGCACGGTCCGGATTACTTTCATCAAAGGTCGACAAGATCTGTAATGCACTTATGCTTCATCCTGTGCTGGTTATGAAAAAAAGCAGGATAAAAGTAGGGGCTGTCCGAATGGGAGGAAAGGATTCTGTGTGGAAAAAATACATTACTACGACACTGAATACTGCAGGAGCCATTGATACAGACAGGCTGTTTATTGCCTATGCCGGATTGTCAGAGGACGAACTTGAGGATATCAGGAAACAGGTGGAAAAGAAAGTGGGATTTGGGGAGGTTATTTTTCAAAAAGCGTCCCCGGTTATTTCCGCGAACTGTGGCCCGGGTACCTTTGGATTGATGTTTATGATGAAAGAGTGAGATATGGAGGTTTTTAAAACATGAAAAAACTTGGTTTCGGTTTAATGCGTATGCCGACACTTGACAAGACAAACGCAGCCGATGTGGATATCGAACAGGTGAAAAAAATGGTCGATAGCTTCATCGAAAAAGGTTTTACTTATTTTGACACTGCGCTGATGTACAATGGGTCTGCCAGCGAGAGTGTGGCAAAGACTGTATTGGTGGACCGTTATCCGAGGGACAGCTTTACGCTGGCAACGAAGCTCCATGCCGCCTTTTTTGATTCCATGGAGGATCGGGATAAGGTTTTTGGCGCACAACTTGAAAGAACCGGTGCAGGATATTTTGACTACTATCTAATCCACGGTATTGAAAGTTCCATGCTGCCGAAATATGAGCAATTCGACTGCTTTAACTGGCTACTGGACAAAAAGGAAAAAGGGCTCGTGAAGCATGCCGGATTTTCATATCACGATTCTGCCGAGCTTCTGGATAAGATTCTCACGAAGTATCCGGAGATGGAATTCGTTCAGCTACAGATTAACTATTTGGACTGGGAGAGTGAGTGGGTACAGTCCCGTGCCTGTTATGAGGTGGCTGTAAAACACGGTAAGCCTGTCATTGTCATGGAGCCGGTCAAGGGCGGTACATTGGCCCGGGTTCCCGAAGAGGCCGAAAAGTTGTTTAAGAATTCGGATCCGAATATGTCTGTGCCGAGCTGGGCGATTCGTTTTGCGGCATCCCTTGATAATGTGATGGTGGTGCTTTCCGGAATGTCGAATATCGAACAGATGGAGGATAACCTCAGCTATATGGATAATTTCAAGCCACTCACAGACGAAGAAAAAACTCTTTGTTATAAGGTGGCAGACATTATTAACGGACAGATTGCCGTCCCTTGCACCGGATGCTCTTACTGCCTTGAGGGCTGCCCAAAGAAAATTGCCATTCCCCAGTATTTTTCGCTCTACAATGAGGATATGCGGGAAAATCTGGAGGAAAAGGGCTGGACAGTTAGCTATGCAAATTATGGGATTCTTGCGAACAAGTTCGGCAAGGCAAAGGACTGCATCGAATGCGGTCAGTGCGAGAGCGTATGCCCGCAGCATTTGTCCATTGTCAAAACACTGAAAGAGGTCTCCGCACATTTTGATTCATAATTATTTTTAGAAATTGCCAAAGGGCTCTGCGAAGGTGGAGTCCTTTTTCTATACCCACAAAGCATAGAGAAGTATTTGATATAGGCATTTGATATTTGTGGAATTGTACTCTATACTGAGAAAAGAGAGTGAAAGGAGAATGCTTATGTTAGGAAATTTTGATTATTGTAACCCAACGAAATTATATTTTGGGGATGAATCATTACAGTATCTGAACACAGAACTTCCAAAGTATGGAAATAATGTGGTTTTAATTTATGGAGGCGGCTCCATCAAGAAAAACGGTATTTATGATGAAGTGATAGAAATATTAAATGCAAATGGCAAAAATGTCACAGAGATTTCCGGTGTTATGCCAAATCCTACATTGGAAAAATTGTATGAGGGTGTGAAGATTGCCAGAAAACATGAGGCGGATTTGCTTCTCGCTGTTGGTGGGGGCTCTGTATGTGATTATGCCAAAGCGGTTTCTGTATCTGTGAACTGCGATGAAGACCCGTGGGAGAAATATTATTTGAAATTTGAAGAACCGACCTGTGAGATTGTTCCGATTGGCTGTGTTCTTACTATGGTGGGAACCGGCTCGGAGATGAATGCCGGAGCGGTCATTACTAACCGGGAAACCAAACTGAAGATTGGTCATGTGTTTGCGGATGAAAACATTATGCCGAGATTTTCCATCCTGAATCCGAAATATACGCTGACCTTGCCCCATTATCAGATGGTTTCCGGTATATATGATATTTTCAATCATATATGTGAGCAGTATTTTTCCGGTGAGGACGATAACACCAGTGATTATATCAGCGAAGGTCTGATGCGTTCTGTTATCTACTCCAGTAGAATTGCTAACAAGGATCCGCAGAACTATGAGGCAAGAAGTAACATTATGTGGACGGCTACATGGGCATTGAACACTCTTGTTGCGAAGGGAAAGTCTACGGATTGGATGGTTCACATGCTTGGGCAGGCCGTAGGCGCATACACGGATGCGACACACGGGATGACGTTGGCTGCTGTATCTCTCCCTTATTATCGTTATATTATGCCGTATGGTCTTGCAAAATTTGTGAGATTCGCAAAGAATGTCTGGGATGTGGACACCACAGGAAAGACCGATGAGCAGGTTGCAGAAGAAGGTCTGGCGGCGATGGAAAGCTGGATGAAAGAACTGGGACTTGTCATGAATATCACAGAGCTTGGGGCAAATGAGGAAATGTTAGAGGGACTTGCTGAAAGCACGCTTATCCTTGACGGAGGATACAGGGTGCCACAGCATGATGAGATTGTCAATATTTTTAGAAACAGCCTGTAAAGGAGAAAACAGCAATGAAAAAGTTATTTATCCTATTTATGGCACTTGTGATAATCTTGGGAATAACTGCCTGCGGAAGTACAAATCAGACATCGGAAACCGCAGTAGAAACGGAGGGTACAAAAAGTATGAAAATGAATGTAAAAATCGGAGATAGATCCTTTATTGCAACACTGGAAGATAATGTGGCTACCCGTGAACTTATCGAAATGATGGAGGAAGCTCCGATTTCCATCAGTATGAGCGATTATTCCGGCTTTGAAAAGGTAGGTTCTCTTGGCAGAAGCCTGCCGACCGATAATCAGGAAACTACGACTTCTGCCGGCGATATCGTACTGTATAATGGAAATAACATTGTTATGTTTTATGGCAGCAATTCATGGAGCTATACCAGAATTGGGAAGATAGATAATCTTAGCGACTGGGAGGAAGCATTGGGAAGCGGAAGTATTACCGCTGTTTTCACACTTGCAAAATAGGAAGGGAAGTGAAAAGACATATGAATAGTATTCAGGAACAGGAAAGAACTATCCAGAATATGAAAGATGCCGGGTGCAGTGAGGACACGATTAATCGCTTTTTACTCTGCTATCAGGCAGATGATGTAAAGGGGGAGTTAAAGATACTTTCCCATCACAGACAAAATTTATTGGATAAAATACACAAAGGGCAGAAGGAGATTGACTGTCTGGATTATTTAGTTTATCAGATTGAAAAAAGTGTAAAGGAAACAGAAAAGGTTTGAGACGGAGGTATCCTATGGAAGCGAAAAAAGAAATCAGGCAAGAGACCTTGACGGGTGAGAGGGCATTGTTTCAGGGAAAAGGACTGCGGATTGTGGATAGTGTTTTTATGGACGGGGAATCACCACTCAAAGAGAGTCGTGATATTGAACTGTATAGCAGCCTGTTTCGCTGGAAATATCCGCTCTGGTATAGTAAGAATATTGTAGCAAAAGATTGTACATGGTTTGAAATGGCACGTGCCGGCGTATGGTATACGGATAACATCACGGTAGAAAATGCTGTGATTGAGGCCCCTAAAAATTTTCGCCGCTGTCATGGTGTTACACTAAAAAATGTCTCCTTTCCGAATGCAGCTGAAACCATGTGGAATTGTGAAAATGTCCGGATGGAAAAAGTGACGGCAACGGGTGATTATTTTGCCATGAACAGTCAGGATATGGAACTTAACGACTTTACTCTGACGGGAAATTATTCCTTTGACGGTGCCAAAAATGTAGTGATCCGTAATGCCAGGCTATTGTCAAAGGATGCCTTCTGGAACACGGAGAATGTCACGGTGTATGATTCCTTTATTTCCGGGGAGTATCTGGGATGGAACGCAAAGAATCTGACGCTGATTAACTGTACTATTGAAAGTCTGCAGGGTATGTGTTATATTGATAATCTGGTTATGAAAAATTGTAAACTCATCAATACCACACTTGCTTTTGAATACTCGACTGTGGATGCCGAGATTACAGGTAAGATCGATAGTGTAATGAATCCGGAGAGTGGAACGATACAGGCAGATGCGATTGATGAGCTGATTTTGGAGAGGGATAAAGTAGATCCGGGAAAGACGAAAATCATTTGTGGGAGGAAATCCGATAAATGCAAAACGGAAGTAATTGCGATGAAGACATGGAACAAAAAAATAGTGTTGTCGGTGTTGCTCATTGTATGCATGATGATGGCACTGGTACAAAATCCTGTATCTAAGATAACAGCAAAGGCAGATACACAGGATGCCTTATCGGTAATTGCCAAACTAGGTTCTAAAAAGATAAATAAGAAAACATATACGATGAAGAAGGGCAGTGATAAAAAAATCGGTCTTTCCATAACTCCGAAAAATTCAAAAGTAAAGAAGAATTATCGGTCCAGTAAAAAAAGTATTGTGTCCGTCACGAAGACCGGGCAATTAAAAGCGAAAAAACAGGGAACTGCTAAAATAACAATCACAGTGACAGGTAAGGGAAGACAAAAAAAGACGATATGGTTTAAGATAAAGGTTGTGAAAAAGAATAATTCCAATCAAAAGACAGAAATTCCTGTAACCCTTACCATCGATGGCAAAAAATTCACGGCGAAATTTTATGATAATAAAACGGCAAGGGAATTGATTGAAAAAATGCCGATAACACTTTCTATGAAGGAATTGAATGGAAATGAAAAATATCACTATTTTAATACAGATTTTTCAGTAAACGAGAAATCGCAAAAACAGATTCATGCAGGAGATATCAAAATGTATGGTTCGGACTGTCTGGTTGCCTTTTACAAGACATTTTCCACCTCGTATTCCTATACGTCCATAGGATATGTGGAGGATGCCACCGGCTTTGCCAAAGCAGTTGGAAAGGGTAATGTAAAAATCACATTTCAGAAGGGGTAAGTGATGCCCGGAAAGGTTGGATATGGTTTACGATTTTGATTCGAGGATTAGTCGGAGAGACAGTTATTCTTTAAAATGGGATGTAAAGGATAATGAACTCCCCATGTGGGTGGCGGACATGGATTTTCAGACGGCACCGGAGATCCGGGAGGAGATACTGGAGAGGGCCGGGCATGGGATTTTTGGTTATACGGTTATTCCGGATGCGTGGTATGAGGCATATCAGGACTGGTGGAAACGGTATCATGGTTTCTCTATGGAAAAGAAATGGCTCATATTCTGCACAGGAGTAGTTCCGGCGATTTCCAGTGCTGTGCGGAAACTGACGACACCGGGCGAAAATGTGCTGATACAGACCCCGGTATATAACATTTTTTTCAACTCTATTGTAAACAATGGAAGAAATGTGTTAGAGAGTCCGCTTAAATATGACGGAAAAGAGTATTCCATTGATTTTGATAAACTGGAAAAAGACTTGTCAAATCCTCAGACCACCATGATGATTTTGTGTAACCCTCACAATCCGGTGGGAAAAATCTGGGACAGGGAGACCTTGGCAAGAATCGGTGAACTTTGTGCCAAACATCATGTTATCGTGTTGTCGGATGAGATACACTGTGATTTGACCGCACCGGGACTTAACTATACTCCATTTGCATCGGTTTCTGATACTTGCAGAGAGATTAGCGTGACAGCCATTGCTCCGACGAAGACGTTTAATCTTGCCGGCTTGCAGACGGCAGCGGTATCGGTGCCGAATCCGGCTCTTCGACATAAGATGTGGAGAGCTTTAAATACGGATGAAGTCGCAGAACCGAATGCCTTTGCTGTAGGTGCTGCGATTTCGGCGTTTACAAAGGGCAGACCATGGTTAGAGGAATTGCGTAAGTATTTGCAGAGAAATAAAGAGTATGTTCAGGAATATCTGGAACGAGAGCTGCCACAGTTTTCTATCGTATCGACAGATGCTACCTATTTATTGTGGATTGACTGTAGCAAATTAACGAAAGAATCTTCCGGGTTTACCACCTTTCTCAGAAAAACCACAGGGCTGTATCTCTCTACCGGAAGGAGCTATGGTGGAAACGGGGATTGTTTTGTGAGAATGAATATTGCATGTCCGTTGGAACTTGTGAAGGATGGGATGGAACGGTTGAAAAAAGGTGCGATGTTATGCTAGAAACGATTCAGGGCGAATTGGTTTATATCTGGTACTATTTTGATGTTCAGCTTCGCCAGATTTTTATGTATTGGGTCCTGGGAATGCTGATAGGTTCTTTGGTATCCGTGTTTGCCAAAGAGAAAATACATAAGATGTTTGCGTCCATGCAGGGAACGGGGATCGGAACAGTCGGAATTTTACTGGCAAGTGCTCTTGGGATTCTTTCTCCGCTGTGTATGTATGGAACGATACCGATTGCGGCATCCTTTTACAGACAGGGAATGAGGGAGGATTGGCTGGCTGCCTTCATGATGAGCAGCGTTTTATTGAATCCGCAGCTTCTCATGTACAGCACGGCCCTGGGGACGACGGCCTTACTCATTCGTCTGCTATCATGTTATATATGCGGAGTGGTGGCTGGTATGCTGGTGGGTTTTCGTTCCGTCGAAAAACCATTTTTTCATTTTGATGGTTTCTCACCGGGGGAGAGTCATGACACCGACCCGAATCCTTTTCTGCGATTTTTGAAAAATCTGGGCAGGAATATAAAGGCGACAGGAGTTTATTTTCTGATTGGTATTTTACTGTCTGCACTGTTTCAGCGGTATGTTCCCAGCGAGCAGTTTGCCGGACTTTTTGGCGCACACAGAGGCTTTGGGGTTTTGTTGGCGGCTACCATCGGCGTCCCATTGTATGCCTGTGGCGGTGGAACCATCCCTCTGCTGCAGGAATGGCTGATGTCAGGAATGAGTTTAGGAAGTGCAGCGGCATTTATGATAACGGGACCGGCTACGAAAATTACAAATCTTGGGGCATTAAAAATTGTACTGGGATTGAAACATTTTGCATTTTATATTGCTTTTGTGATGGTGTTCTCACTGGTGACAGGACTTTTAATCAATCTGATTTTGTAGTCCGCAACACTGTCATTTCATAGCAGTGGAAAGATGAGGGGGCTGAAAATGAGAAAAAATAGTACGGAAAATCAGCAGATCAAAAAGCAGGATATGCGTCAGCATGTACTGGCACTTTTTTTGGTCATGGCTGTTTTTTGCATTTCATTGTGGATTATACGATGGGCGAGTGCAAAATCAGGAAGTAATGCGATGAAGCTAAATAAAAAGAGCGTGACACTGACAGTGGGGAAAACACAAAAATTAAAAGTAAAGAATCTGCCGGATAACGCTGTTGTTTCATGGAAATCCCTAAAGAAATCCGTTGCATCGGTAAGTAAAAAGGGCGTTGTCAAGGCAAAAAAGACAGGGAAGGCAACGATACGGTGCAAGGTCACTGATAAAGGGAAAGAGGAAAAAACAACGATTTTTAAGTGTAAAATCACCATAACAAAAAAGAAGAAAAAGTCCGTGGTGTATATGACAAAGGATATCAGCCCGGAAGGGTTACTGTCGGTGTACCGGGCGTTAAATTGGAATGCGAAAGGAAATACGGCGGTCAAAGTCTCGACAGGAGAACCACCGGCAAGCCATTATCTTAAGCCGGACTTGATAAAAAAGCTGGTTCAGTCTGTAGATGGGACAATTGTGGAATGTAATACCGCCTACGGGGGCGACCGTGCCAGCACGCGGATGCACAAGCAGGTGGCAAAGGATCATGGGTTTACCAAAATTGCGAAGGTGGATATCATGGATTCTTCCGGAAGCATGACGTTGCCTGTTAAGGGCGGGACACATCTGAAAAAGAATTATGTGGGAAAAAACTTTACAAAATATGATTCGTTTCTGATTCTGTCCCATTTCAAAGGACATTCGATGGCCGGTTTTGGTGGTGCGATAAAAAATACTTCCATTGGAATTGCTTCTTCTAAGGGAAAGAGCTATATTCATTCCGGCGGCAAGTCAACGAGTGGATTTGGCGGTAAACAGAAGGATTTTCTGGAGTCAATGGCAGAAGCAGGAAAAGCGGTTTCAGACAGTCTGGGAAAAGGGAAAAACATTGTCTATGTCAATGTTATGAACAATTTGAGCGTGGACTGTGATTGTGATGGATATGCGGCAAAACCCAAAATGAAGGATATCGGGATACTGGCCTCCACCGATCCGGTGGCACTGGATCAGGCATGTGTTGATTTGGTATACAAACAGAAAAAGGGAGACGGGGCATCGTTGGTAAAAAGGATTGAGTCTAGAAACGGTCTGCTTACGTTGAAGCACGCACAAAAGATAGGGCTTGGCAGCAGATCCTATTCGCTTGTCAATATCTAAAAAGGTGAAGTCCATGAGGGAAAATTAAAGTGTTGACAGTGGCAAAAATTGTTGTTATAATAAAATAAATTGTTATAATAAAAGCGGAATAACGAAAATAATAGCAAGGAGGTTGTTGCAATGAAAACAAGGGCAGTAAGGCTTCATGGAGCAAATGATTTGAGAATGGATGAATTTGAACTACCGGAAATTAAAGATGATGAAATTTTAGTCAAGGTAGTATCAGACAGCATATGTATGTCAACTTACAAATGTGCCATTCTCGGTACGGAACATAAACGTGTGCATGAAGATGTGGCAGAGCATCCGGCTATTATGGGACACGAGTTTGCAGGCGATATCGTAAAAGTTGGGGCAGCACATCAGGACAAATTTAAGCCAGGTATGAAATTTACATTGCAGCCTGCTCTGAATTATAAGGGAACCATGTGGAGTCCGGGATATTCCTATGAATTTTTCGGTGGAGATTGTACGTATTGTGTGATTCCTGCTGAGGTAATGGAATTGGGCTGTCTGTTAGAGTACAAAGGACGTGCCTATTACGAGGCCTCTTTGGCAGAGCCGATGTCATGCAGTATTGGGGCATTTAATGCAGCCTACCATACTAAGATGGGAGTTTATCATCACGAGATGGGTATTAAAGAGGGTGGTAAATTAGCGATTATGGCTGGTGCCGGTCCTATGGGTCTGGGGGCATTGACCTATGCACTTCACAGAGATGTCCGTCCTTCCATGGTAGTCGTAACCGATGTCAATGAGGACAGGCTAAAAAGAGCGGAGGAATTGTTCCCGGTTGATGAGGCCAGGGCCGATGGGATCGACCTGCGTTTTGTTAATACCGGTGTGATGGAGGATCCGGTTGCCGGACTTCGCGAAATTACTGGCGGTACAGGATTTGATGACGTGTTCTGTTATGCCCCTGTCGCCGCAGTAGTAGAACAGTGCAGCGGGGTATTGGGTAGAGATGGCTGCCTGAATTTCTTTGCCGGACCTACAGATAATCAGTTCAGTGCAAAAATGAATTTCTATGATGTCCATTATAATTCAACCCACGTAATGGGTACTACTGGTGGAAATACAGCAGATATGATTGAGTCATTGGAACTGACAGCAGCGAAGCGTATCAATCCGGCAGTTATGGTTACTCATGTAGGAGGGTTGGATGCAGCAGCAGAGACTACGTTGAATCTTCCAAAGATTCCTGGTGGCAAGAAGTTGATTTACACACACCTGAATATGCCCTTGACAGCACTGGAAGATTTCCGTGCGAAAGGGGTAGAGGATGAACGGTTTATAGGATTGGCGGATATTCTGGATGCAAATATGGGATTATGGTGTCCGGAGGCAGAAGAATATTTGTTGAGTAATTTTGTAGAGGAATGATTTTTTGGATACAATGGAACAGCGCAGGAATGCGATAGTAGACTTTATTAATGAAAAAGGCAATATTACATTTGCACAACTGGAGAGCAGGTTTCCCAATGTATCTCCCATGACGTTGCGGACAGATTTGAAATTTTTGGATGAGGCAAAGAAAATCGTCCGCATTCATGGAGGTGCCAAATCCGTTGAGCTTGTTTTGGGAACCGATGACTATATCGGACGAAGGAATGTGCGAAATGTGGAGGAAAAGGAAAGTATAGCCAGAAAAGTTGTACCGCTTATCAAACCGAACACAACGATTTTTCTGGATTCCGGAAGCACGACCAAAGCTTTGGCAAAAATTTGGCCGGATCAGGCAAATTTCATTTTTACAAGCAGTATAGAGTGTGTGATGGAATTATCAAAGCTGCAACATCCTACGGTGTTTATTCCGGGCGGTGAACTGAATAAATACAGTATGAGTGTATGTGGTGTGCGGGCCATTGAGTCAGTAAAAGAGGTTAACTTTGATTTGGCTATTTTAGGAGTTACCAGTTATTCCACGGATGTTGGTTTCTCCTGTGGGGTTCTCATGGAGTCCTATCTAAAACAGGCTGTGCTGCAGCAGTCCGCCGAGAAAATTATATTGATGGATTCTTCTAAAATTGGCACGAAAAGTACATTTCATATTTGTCAGATGGAGGAGATCGACATGGTAATCTCGGACCAGAATGTTTTAATGGATTTTCAGATGGAGTGTGAAAAATCCGGAGTACATTTACTGTAGATGTTTGTGAGCAAATATGTTATAATAGAAAGGAGAGATGTAGAATGAAAAATGGACTACAAAAATTTGGAAAATTTTTATCCTCTATGGTAATGCCTAATATTGGAGCATTTATTGCATGGGGACTTATCACCGCATTATTTATTGCAGATGGCTGGATACCAAATGAGGGTCTGGCCTCAATTCAGCCATATATGCTGACTTATCTGCTCCCGGTTCTGATTGCTGCTACAGGCGGAGCTCTGGTCGGAGGAGACAGGGGACGTGTCATGGGAGCTATTGCAGTTATGGGATGCATTGCCGGTGTCGGTGGAACGGATGGTCAGCCGATGCTGATGGGCGCCATGGTGATCGGACCTTTTGCCGGATGGGTAATAAAGAAATTTGATGAATTGATGGATGGGCATATGCCTACCGGTTTTGAGATGTTAATCAATAACTTTTCCGTGGGTATTCTTGGTATGATTATTGCAATCATCGGATACTTTATTATCGGGCCGGTTATGACAGCGATTCTTGCCGTATTAACAGCAGGCGTTAACACTTTAATCAACCATGGTTTACTGCCGCTGGTTTCTATCTTTATTGAGCCGGCGAAGGTGTTATTCCTAAACAATGCGTTGAACCATGGTATTTTTACACCGATTGGCTCGACACAGGTCGAGGAACTCGGAAGGTCTATCATGTATATGTTGGAAGCAAATCCAGGTCCAGGTCTTGGAGTATTATTGGCCTATTGCTTTTTTGCAAAGGACAAGACGACAAAGCAGTCCGCTCCCGGTGCTGTCATCATACATTTCTTTGGGGGAATCCATGAGATTTATTTCCCGTATGTATTGATGAATCCAATTGTTATCATCGCACCGATTGTGGGAAATCTTTGTGCGATTACCTTTTTCTCCCTGACTGGTTGTGGATTAAAGGCACCTGCTTCACCGGGCTCTATCATCGCTTTCCTTTCTATGGCACCGAAGGACAAGCTGGTATTTACTATTATCGGTGTACTGATAGCAACGGTGGTATCATTCTTGATTGCCTCTCCGATTATTAAGTATACGAATGGCAAAAAGGGAAGTCTGGAGGATGCCAAGAATCAGATGAGTCAGATGAAGGCCGAGGCTAAGGGGCAGATAGCAGAGAACGATGCGGCTATCGATTCCTCCAGTGTGAAGAAAATTATCTTTGCATGTGATGCGGGTATGGGTTCTTCTGCCATGGGGGCTACTAAGTTTCGCAACCGCTTAAAGGATGTACGTCCGGAGATTATCGTAAAGAATACCTCTGTCGATAATATTCCGTCGGATTGCGATGTGGCAGTAGTACAGACTACACTCGCTGACCGTGCTAGAAAGTCAGCACCACAGGCGAGATTAATTACGATAGGAAACTTTTTGGCGGATGCGTCTCTGGATGCCTTATATGAGCAGTTGGCTACAGGCAACGATAAGACGGAGACAGAAAAGGCAGGGGAAACGGTTGTAGAAAAAGATGTGCCGGAAAAGGTTGCTAAGAACAAGGTAATAGATGAAAATGGTGTCAAATTAAACCAGTTGTCGGTACCAAAAGAGGAGGCAATTCGGGTAGCAGGAGAATTGTTGGTAAAACAGGGCTGTGTCGATGAGGCTTATGTGGATGCAATGATTGAGCGTGAGAAGCTGACTACTACGTATATGGGAATGGGCTTAGCAATTCCGCATGGCACATCCGAGGCAAAGGACTCTGTGAAAAAGACAGGAATTGTCCTGGTACAGTATCCGGAGGGCGTGGATTTCGGCGATGAAAAGGCACAGTTAGTGTTTGGTATTGCAGGAATCGGTGATGAGCATCTGGATTTGTTATCCAAGATCTGCGAAGCATTGGAGGATGAAGAGATCTTGGAGAAGATGAAAACAACCGATGATGTGGCATGGATTTTGGAGCAGTTGGCATAGATTATAAGAAAAGAGGTTTGTCTTATGATTTACACAGTGACATTTAACCCGTCTCTCGATTATATAGTATCTGTAGATGATTTGAAATTGGGAGTGGTGAACCGCACAAACAAGGAACTTATGTATCCTGGCGGTAAGGGAATTAATGTTTCCCTGGTATTGCGAAACCTTGGATATAACACCACAGCATTAGGCTTTCAGGCTGGCTTTACAGGAAAAGAAATTGTCAGACTGATGGAGGAACAGGGGATTTCGTCAGATTTTATTGAAGTCAGAAACGGAATATCCCGAATCAATGTAAAGGTGAGATCCAATGAGGAATCGGAGATCAACGGTATGGGACCGGGGATTGGTCCGGAAGATATTGACAGGCTCTATGCACGGTTGGAGAAACTGGAAGATGGCGACACTCTGGTATTAGCCGGCTCAATCCCATCCGTGATGCCAAAAACTATGTATCGTGATATCATGGAACATTTATCAGGGAAAAAACTACAAATAGCAGTGGATGCCACCCAGGATTTGTTGATGAACGTATTGGAATACCATCCATTTCTCATCAAGCCAAATAATTATGAATTAGGTGAGATATATGGTGTGGAAATCAATACAAGAGATGAGGTGATTCCCTATGCACGAAAGCTGCAGGAAGAGGGGGCGCGTAATGTACTGGTATCCATGGCAGGGGAAGGCGCTGTCTTGCTGACGGAAAATGGAGAAGCATACCAGACTGAGGCACCGAAGGGGAAGGTGCAGAATTCCGTGGGGGCAGGAGATTCCATGGTAGCAGGATTTCTTGCGGGTTACCTGGCATCAAGAGATTATGAACAGGCGTTTTATATGGGTGTATGTACTGGTTCAGCATCTGCCTTTTCAGAAGGTATGGCGACAAAAGACGCGGTACGAGATTTGTTAGGGCAGTTTGGAAAAAATTATTTTTAAGCAACTATAAAATTAGCAACTGTTGCGGAAGGCAACAAGAAAGGAGACTAGAATGAAGGAGTTTACTTACACAATTACAGATCCGGAGGGGATTCACGCAAGACCGGCGGGAGTGCTGGTAAAGCAGGCAGCGGGTTATGAATGCGATGTTAAAATTGCAAAGGATGGCAGAGAGGTAGATGCGAAACGTATCATGGGCATTATGTCATTAGGCGTAAAATGCGGTATGGATATTACTGTAAAATGTGATGGCGCAGGCGAAGACACAGCCATTGCTGAGTTAGAGACGTTCTTTAAGGAGAATTTATAGGCTATGAAGATAGAAGGAAAGTCTGTATTTGGGGGGGTTGCCATGGGGCGCCTCTCCATTTACAAAAAAAATGATCAGGTAGTAAAGAGAACGAAAATTGATGATGCGGCTGCTGAGATTAAGCGTTATGAGGAGGCAACCCAAAAGGCGAAAGCACAGCTGGCTACACTCTATGACAAGGCGATGCAGGAAGTCGGAGAGTCAAATGCAGCGATTTTTGAAGTGCATCAGATGATGTTGGATGATTTGGATTATCAGGAAGCCATTACCAACATGATTCAGACACAGAGCGTCAATGCAGAGTATGCTGTGGCAGTGACCGGAGATAATTTTTCGGAAATGTTTGCGGCCATGGATGATGATTACATGAAGGCGAGAGCTGCTGACGTGAAGGATATTAGTAATCGTGTTATATCTGTATTGCAGGGAGTGGAGGAGACAGAGATTGACAGTAATGAGCCGGTCATTCTGGTGGCAGAGGATCTGGCGCCGTCAGAGACGGTTCAGTTAGATAAATCATTGCTGTTATCCTTTGTAACCAGATACGGCTCGACGAATTCCCATACGGCAATATTGGCTCGGACCATGAACATTCCAGCCCTAATTGGTGTGGATTACAAGGAAGAAATGGATGGGCATTTTGGAATTGTAGATGGCTTTGAAGGGGTATTGTATGTGGATCCGGATGAGGAGACGATAGCAAAATATCGCAAAAAGCAGGAAGAAGAGGAAGAGAAAGCCCGCCTTTTGCAGGAACTAAAAGGTATGCCGAATGTCACCAAAGATGGCAGGGAGATTAAGCTGTATGCCAATATTGGAGGCGTGGGTGATGTGCCATCTGTGTTACAAAATGATGCGGCCGGAATCGGTCTGTTTCGTTCCGAATTTTTATATTTGGAATCCGATACATTCCCGACTGAGGAGGAACAGTTTAATGCCTACCGTTCTGTCGTGCAGACAATGGCAGGGAAGAAGGTAATTATCCGCACTCTGGATATAGGTGCCGATAAGCAGGTTGATTACTTCAATCTGGCACATGAGGATAATCCTGCTATGGGATACCGTGCCATCCGTATCTGTCTGGAACAGCCGGATATATTTAAGACACAGTTACGCGCGCTCTATCGTGCCAGCTATTATGGAAATATTGCGATTATGTTTCCGATGATTATCTCCGTCGATGAGGTGAAGCGAATCAAGGGCATTGTGGAGGAAGTGAAAAAGGAGTTAGATGAGCAGAACCTTGAGTACGGTGATGTGGAGCTGGGTATTATGATTGAGACCCCTGCTGCGGTATGGATGACAGAGGAATTGGGCAAGGAAGTGGATTTCTTCTCCATCGGAACAAACGATTTGACCCAGTATACGCTGGCGATAGACCGTCAGAATCCACGTTTGGATTCCTTCTATGATGCACATCATCCTGCGGTGCTGCGTGCGATTCAGATGACGATTGAGAATGGGCATAAGGGCGGAGCCTGGGTAGGAATCTGCGGAGAATTGGGAGCAGATACTACCTTGACAGAGACATTCCTTCGCATGGGCGTGGATGAATTATCGGTCAGCCCTTCCAGGATTTTAGCAGTCAGGGCAGCGATTCGTGATTGCGATTTAAGTAAATAATAGTTGCAGTTTGCAATCGTAAGTGTATCCCACATGAAAGGGAAGATTTTCTCCTTTTTGTGTGGGATATTTATATGCTTCAAAGGCATAAAAGAATATTTAATATAGGTATTTGATATTTGCCAGACAGCGTGTTATATTGACATTTGAAAGGAGAGTATGGAGGGGTATGCGAACGAGAAATGTAAAAGGCAAACTTTTTAAGGCAGTTCTGATTTTTGTGGGGGTTATTTTACTTCTAGTGTTGGCGGTAGTTCTGTTTCTGAAACTGTGGCCGGCTTTTGGAGGAAGAGCCTCAGAAGAAGACCGAAAAAATTATGTTGCTAGGGCAGAGAATTACTACGACGGGAAATTTTATAACGATGGTGATTTTCAGATTGTCAGAGAGACAGATCGAACGGATGAAAATATTATTTCGACAAAAGGAACAAAACCGGAAAGGGAACTGCCGGTCAAAACACCGTCCTATGATCAGGAGTTATTAGAAGATGAAGTTTGTGTTACATGGTTTGGGCATTCTTCCATGCTTCTTCAGATGCACGGCATGAATATTTTAATGGATCCGGTATTCAGTGAGCGGAGTTCCCCGGTCTTTTTTGTAGGAAATAAGCGGTTCTCCCATCCACCAGTCAGTGCAGAGGATCTGCCATCGATTGATTTGCTCATATTATCCCATGATCATTACGATCATTTAGATTATAACGTAATTAAAGAGATTGATGCAAAAGTGAAGCATTATATCGTGCCTCTTGGCGTGGAGAATCATCTGGAGCGCTGGGGCGTTGAGGAAAATAAAATCCAGAATATGGCATGGTGGGAGGAAACTTCCGTGAATGGTTTGACTATTGGATGTACACCGGCAAGGCATTATTCTGGAAGAAGTCTGGATGACCAATTTGCAACACTCTGGGCATCCTGGGTGTTTCAGGATGAGCATCATAAGGTGTTTGAGAGTGGGGACAGCGGTTATGGGGAACAATACAAAAAAATTCATGACAAGTATGGGGATTTTGATTTTGTCTTGACAGATTGTGCCCAGTATGATGTGAACTGGCCGGAGGTACATATGTTTCCGGAGGAAGCGGTTCAGGCAGTACAGATTCTGGGAGCAAAGACTGCCATGCCGATTCATTGGGGGACTTTTGCACTGGCAAATCACGGATGGGATGATTCGGTAGAACGTTTTGTGTTAGCGGGAGAAAATGCTGGATTACAGGTTGTAACTCCTCAGATTGGAGAGACTATGAATCTGAATTATCCGGAAAACTACATGGAACGCTGGTGGAGGAATATTTCATAACAGCATTTTTTAGGGTGCGTGTGTTTTTAATAAGGAGGGATTGCAATGAGATACAAAAGTAAAATAATTTCTTGTTTTTTGATGTTCTGTCTGATTACCATTGTTTTGTATACAGATGAAATGTCAGTAGTATCGGAAGCAGGAAGTTCTAATACAAGGATTCGCCTGCGAATAGATAATCATGTTGTATCGAGAAAGACAATTTCCATAAAGAAAGGAAAAAAGAAGAAGATAAAGCTAAACATTTCCCAAAAGAAAAAATATAAAATCACCTTTCGTTCGAGTAAGGGCAGTGTTGCAACAGTATCTAAAAAAGGGAAAATTACGGCGAAAAGAGTTGGAACTGCTAAAATTACTGTGATTGCAAAGCCAAAAAAGAAAAAATATAAGAGTTGGATAAAAGTTAAAGTGGTTTCATCAAATAAAAAAAGTGATGTCCCGTTACCAACTAAAGGGCCGGTTCCTTCACAAACAGACACACCAGCATTGCCGACTAATGAACCAACATTGACGCCATCTGATTCATCAACGACAGAACAGGGAGAGAGTAATGCGCCGGACACAGGTGCGGTTTCGGATATGTATGAGGTAACAATTAAGGTGAATGGGAAAGTATTTCCGGCTAAGCTATATCAGACAGAGACAACGAAAAGCATTATGCAGAAATTACCATTATCGATCACGATGGACGAGCTAAACGGAAATGAAAAGTATTATTATTTTTCAGAGAGTTTTCCGATAGAACCTGAGAGAGTTTCTGAGATTCATGCGGGAGATTTGAAATTGTATGGCTCTTCCTGTCTGGTACTCTTTTATGAGTCTTTTGCTACTTCATACAGTTATACCTCTTTAGGATATGTAGAGAATCCGGAAGGGTTGGCAAAGGCATTGGGAACAGGCAGTGTTCATGTAGATATTTTTTGCTCAGAATAAGAGATTGGAGAACGGGTATATGAAAAAACAAATTAGCCATTTGATTATGCTGTTATTTGTAGTAATCATGTTGGCAGTCGGATGTGGAAAAACAGAATCCGCACAAACAGAAAAAGAAGGTAAGGATTTGCAGTCTGAACAGGAAAATGCGGGAGAAAAAATGGAGGATATGGATATCATTACTCCGACATCTGAAATTGTTTCATTAGAAGATGGTTTTTCTGTAGTGAAGTATTCCGGAGATTATAAATTGACTGAATTTCTGGAGCGGGGTGGAGCATCTTCAGACTCAGAGGTCATGGGATTTTTGACAGAGCATTTGTTTTCGGGAGTGTCTGGTCTTGGGTATTCCGGAGATGTATTTGGATGCAGTACCTTATCTGTGAAAAGTCCGGAGGGAAATTATCTGTTTGGAAGAAATTTTGACTGGAATGAATGTGAGGCATGGATTGTCAGTTCCGAACCGGAGGAGGGATATGCGTCCCTGTCTACCGTAAATATGGATTTTATAAATGCTGGTGCCGGAATGGATTTAGAGCAGTTTCCGGATCAGATGAAAACCATTGCGGCACTGTATGCTCCCTTAGATGGCATGAATGAAAAGGGACTCTGTGTTTCTGTCAATATGATTCAGGATTCTGCCACCATTGAACAGGACACGGATAAACCGGATATTACCACCACAACAGCAGTCCGTCTGCTGCTAGATCAGGCGGCGGATGTGGAAGAGGCACTGAATTTATTAAAACAATGTGATTTACATGCCTCTATGGGAATGATGGTGCATTTGGCATTGGCAGATGCAGGCGGGCGTTCGGTAGTCGTGGAGTATATTGGGAATGAAATGGTGGTAACAGATACCCCGGTGGTTACAAATTTTTATCTGGCACCGGGAGAAAAGAATGGCATCGGAACTAAGCAATCCCATGCCCGGTATGAGATTTTGACAGAGCGATTAGAAAAAAATGAGACGATGGCAATGCAGGATGTAAGGGATGCGCTGGACAGTGTCAGTAAGGACAATTTTGGAGAATATGAATCCACGGAGTGGAGCATTGTCTTTAATCAGGACAGCGGAGTAGTTCAGTATTATCATCGGGAGAATTATGGGAAGGTATATTCCTTTCAGGTCCCGACAAAAGGCTAGAAAATTTTTTGAAATTCTTCCAAAAACTTCTCGGCAGCCTTTGGGAATATCTGATATTTTTTCCAGATTAAGTTCATTCCGACACTTAGTTCCGGTTCGCAGGGAACAAAGCAGAGATTGCCGTCTCCGGTAGTATTGATAATTTTATCCAGAGCAAGAGCATAGCCAAGCCCTTCATCTACCATCAAAGAGGCATTAAAAAGCAGATTATAAGTAGCAGTTACATTTAGTTCGTTGGTATTTTTGCCAAGCCATGAGGTCAGAAGATCGCCGTCACGGGTATTACGGTTAATAATGAGAGGTTTATCCCACATATCTTCCGGGCAGATGCTCCTCTTTTCTGCTAACGGACTGTCTTTTCGCATTAAAACGCCATACGTGTCTTTTACAGGAAATTCCATATATTCATATTTGGAAGTATCCACCGGTCCAAATAAGAGTCCAAAATCAATCAGCCCCTTATCAAGGCGGTCCAGAACATCTGTCGTATCACCACTGGAAATGTGATAGTGTATGTCGGGATAGGACTGCTGCAGCTGTTTTGCCGCCTTCGCAAGCAGATGAACGGCATCCGTTTCTCCAGCACCGATGTATACATCTCCGGCAATCGTGTCATCAGAAATCGTAATTTCCTGTTCTGTCTTTTGCACCATGGCAAGAATTTCTTCGGCACGTTTACGCAAAATCATACCTTCTTCCGTCAAAGTAATTTTGCGGTTTCCCCGTATCATAAGTTGTTTTCCCAGTTCCTCTTCCATGTCCTTTAATTGTCTGGAAAGAGTGGGCTGGGAAAGATGCAGGGACTCTGCGGCACCGGATATGCTCTGCTCTCTTGTGACAGCAAGAAAATATTGAAGAACTCTCAGCTCCATTTAGATAACCTCCTATGAAAAAATGGTTGACGCTTTTGTTTACAATTAATATAACAAAAGGCAGATATAACTGTCAAGCATGGAAGCGTATTGTATATAAGTATTTGTTATTGAATGGGAAGAATGGTACAATATATATAATAGGAAAGGAATGGAGGTTTTTGTGATGGGACGTTTGCATTTATTGTGGAACTTATATCAACTCAAAAGAAATGAACATAAGTCCAGAGAGCAAATTCGTATCCTGCAGGACAAAAAGCTGCGGAAACTTCTCTATCATGCCTATGACCATTCCACATATTACAGAAGAACTTTTGAGCAGGCCGGAATTACCAGAGAGCAGATAAAAAGTTTGCCATTGTCTGCGTTTCCGGCAATAGATAAAAAAATCCTGATGGAGTATTTTGATGAAATAGTGACAAAAAAAGATATTGTACAGGAGAAACTTCGTAAGTTTGATGAAGAAAATTCCGTGGAGCAAAAGGAGTTCCTTGGAAAATATCATGTGGTACATTCTTCCGGCAGTACGGGGGTTCCAAGATATTTTGTCTATGATACATCTGCATGGAATCAGATGCTGCTCGGGATTATCCGTGGAGCTCTGTGGAACATGACAATGCCGCAGATATTGAAACTACTGTCAGGAAGACTACGGATTTTATATATTGCCGCCACAGACGGACGATACGGTGGGGCGATGGCAGTGGGAGATGGGATTGACGGTGTGGGGGCGGAGCAGATGTTTCTGGATATTAATACCCCGCTTTCTGAGTGGACCCGGAGTGTGAAAGAATTCAAGCCGGATATCATTATTGGTTATCCTTCTGCCATTAAAATTTTGGGGGAATTGGTAGAGCGCAGTGAAGTTTCTGTGAATGTATGCCGTGTAATTTCCTGTGGGGAACCACTTCCACTGGGAATGAGAAACTATCTGGAACAAATTTTTAAGACAGTCATTGTGAATTTTTATGGTGCCAGCGAATCTCTGGCACTGGGAGTAGAAACAAATCCGGCGGAGGGGATGTATCTGTTTGACGACATGAATTATATTGAAGTCGAGAATGGACAGATGTATCTGACATCCCTGTATAATTTTACTCAGCCGTTAATCCGATATCGGATATCGGATCAGTTGACATTAAAAAAGCCAGATGATATGAGCAGATATCCTTTTTTGCAGACAGATATTCTTCTGAGCAGAAATGAGGACGTCCTATGGTTTGAGGATAGCGAGGGAAAACGGGATTTTCTTCACCCGCTGGCAGTGGAAGGGTTATGTGTGGAAGGGCTTTTGGATTATCAGTTTCGGCAGACAGATAAGGATGCCTTTGAGATGTTGGCAGAAGTTTCGAGAAGTCAGGGGGAGACTCGGGTCCGGAGAGAGATTTTACAACAAATGGAGAGGATTCTCCACGAAAAGAATTTGGACAACGTACGTTTCTTTGTGAGGTTTACAAAAGAAATTCTGCCGGATTCCCGAACGGGGAAAAAGCAGTTGATTGTACAATGGGACGGAGGCAGTTAGACACTTTGAAATGGAGGATAAAATGATTGCAGGTTATTTTTTCCGGGGATTGTTGATTGCTCTGGTGTTCGGGGTTCCGGCAGGAGCCATCGGTGCATTGACGATACAGCGTACTTTGGAAAAGGGCTTTTTGGCGGGACTGGTGACAGGGGCAGGCTCCTCTGCAGCGGATTTACTTTATTCCTGTATCAGTGTATTCGGGATTACGGTTATTTCGGATTTTTTAACGGCACATCAGGCTATTATCCGGGTAATTGGCGGATTTTTGATCCTGCTTCTCGGTATTGCAATTTTGCGGAAAAAGGAATTACCCTCTGTACAGCAGGATACTAAGGGAACCCCGGTGTTTTATTTCTTGTCCTCTTTCACGGCGGCGATTTTGAATCCTGCTACAATTCTGTCTTTTATGGTTGCTTTTACTGCCTTTGGA
>JAFLTA010000041.1 GCA_022510685.1 Lachnospiraceae bacterium
CCTTCTTCTGCCTTCGGACATACAGTGATACACTCACCACATCCCATACAATCCAGAGGAGATACGCTCATCGTGAACTTGTACTCTCCGGCTTTTGGCTTAGTGTCGGACACTTTCATATTAGATGGTGCTGCCTTAACCTCGTCATCTGTCAACAGGAATGGACGAATGGTTGCATGGGAGCACACAAATGCACAGTTGTTACACTGGATACAGGTATCCGGATCCCAAACAGGAACAGTTACTGCTGTACCACGCTTCTCATATGCAGAAGCACCGGTCTCAAACTGACCGTCTGCAATATCAGCAAATGCAGATACCGGAAGGCTGTCACCGTCCATCTTGGAAATCGGCTCCAGAAGTTCATTTACCATCTTAACTACTTCCGGACGACCTGTCTTCTCCTTAGCTGGAGCATCCGGAGCAGGATTCTTCCAGGAATCAGGAACGTCTACTTTGTGTACGGCATCTACACCGGCATCAATTGCCTTGTAGTTCATCTCTACGACAGCGTCACCCTTCTTGGAGTAGGACTTCTTAGCTGCCTGCTTCATAAACTCAACGGCATCGTCAATTGGCATTACGTCTGCCAGTTTGAAGAATGCAGACTGGAGAATGGTGTTGGTACGCTTACCCATACCAATCTCAATCGCCTTGTCGATAGCGTTAATCGTATATAACTGAATATTGTTGTCTGCGATATATTTCTTAGCCTCTGCGTTCAACTTAGAGTCTAACTCATCGTCACTCCACTGGCAGTTAATCATGAATACACCGCCCGGCTTCACATCCTGTACCATCTTCATACCCTGGATAACGTATGCCGGATTGTGGCATGCAACGAAGTCAGCCTGGTTGATATAATATGGACTCTTAATCGGATTGTCACCGAAACGCAGATGGGAAATCGTGATACCACCTGTCTTCTTGGAGTCATACTGGAAGTATGCCTGAATGTACTTGTCAGTGTGGTCACCGATAATCTTTGTGGAGTTCTTGTTAGCACCTACTGTACCGTCTCCACCAAGACCCCAGAACTTACACTCTTTTGTACCTGCTGCAGATGTAATCGGCGCCGGCTTAACCTCAGGCAAGCTCAAGTTTGTCACATCATCCACGATACCGATGGTGAAACGCGGCTTAGGATCAGCTTTCTCCAGCTCTTTATATACTGCAAATACAGATGATGGAGGAGTATCCTTGGAACCAAGACCATAACGGCCACCTGTTACAATGATGTCGCTCATTCCTGCCTCGCGAAGCGTAGTCACAACATCCAAATACAAAGGCTCACCCAGAGAACCTGGCTCTTTTGTACGATCAAGAACGGCAATCTTCTTAGCAGTCTTTGGAATCACTTTGAGAATTGCCTCAGAAGACCATGGACGATACAGGCGAACCTTAACCAGACCAACTTTCTCTCCTGCTGCAGTCAGATAATCAATGACCTCTTCTGCCACGTCACAGATGGAACCCATAGCAATAATAACACGATCTGCATCCGGTGCTCCATAGTAGTTAAAGAGACCATAATCGGTACCTAACTTCTCATTTACTTTCTTCATATACTTCTCAACAACCGCAGGAAGCTTATCATAAACCGGGTTACAAGCCTCACGGTGCTGGAAGAATACGTCGCCATTCTCGTGGGAGCCACGGGATGCCGGATGCTCCGGATTCAGTGCATGAGCACGGAATGCTTCAACAGCGTCCATCGGACACATATCTTTCAAATCCTCATAATCCCATTTCTCAATCTTCTGAATCTCATGGGATGTACGGAAACCATCAAAGAAGTTAATGAACGGTACTTTTCCCTCAAGAGCTGCCAAATGAGCAACCGGGCTTAAGTCCATAACTTCCTGTGGGTTTGTCTCAGCGAGCATAGCGAAACCTGTCTGACGACAAGCATATACGTCACTATGATCACCAAAAATGTTCAAAGAATGTGAAGATACCGTACGTGCAGATACGTGGAATACACTTGGTAACTGCTCACCGGCAATCTTATACATATTAGGAATCATCAACAGAAGACCCTGAGAAGCCGTAAATGTAGTGGTCAAAGCACCTGCTGCCAAAGAACCGTGTACGGTACCGGCTGCACCTGCCTCAGACTCCATTTCTACTACTTTTACCGTGCTACCAAAAATGTTCTTCTGTCCAGCCGCAGACCACATATCCACGGAATCTGCCATTGGGCTGGAAGGTGTGATAGGATAGATACCTGCAACCTCTGTGTAGGCATATGCCACATGAGCCGCAGCGGTATTTCCATCCATAGACTGTTTTGCTCTAGCCATTTTTGAAATATCCTCCTTATATTTGAATTCTGTCAGATATTTTATCACTAAGTGACAAAAAAGTAAAGAATTTCAAAGCTGATTTTGTCGAATTTATATGGTATTTTCTAACACTTTAAATGGAATATGACCACAGATTTTTAATTTCAGGCGTGATATCCTCTAATTTCCATACTTTTTCACTGTTTTCCCGACTCTTAGGGTCTCTGATCCTAATACCACCTGAATCATCCAGTCCGTAAAGCACGATATAATGTCCCTGTGTAGTAAAATGTCCCGGTCCCATAGTACAGATAATGGGATGACCCTTTTTTAACTCCTTAAAAACCCTCTCCTCACTCAATGTTATCTCCTTTACGGAAATCCCAAACTCCCCGGCTCCCTCAGACATCATTGCCCATGCAGTACCGGCACCTGCCACATAGTACCCTGACTTCTCTGCCCACTTTGCCATGCGTGGCGGCATCCACTCGTCATTTTCCCGTAGGGCACATACCACCATGGACAAACAGGTGGGTCCGCACCCCGTCTCTGCCATTTCGCCGCTTCCGTATGCCGTATCTGCCCACCGTTCATCCGCCTGCAGGAATAACGGAAATTCCCCCACCACAAAATCGTCGGAGCGACAAGGTGTTCTATCATGTCCGCCAATAAATCCTCCCACCATTTTTGCGCCCTGCATTATTTTCCATTTCCCAATGCACAAAACGAAAAAGATAATTGCCAGCAACATGAGAAATAAGGATTGACATAGTTTTTTTCTTACGGATTTCCTCCGCTGCAATTTGTTAATATTCAAAAAATCACCTCCTGATTTATAACTATCATAAATCTGGTGGTGATTTTTTGTTTAAATATTCTCTTACAAAACTCTTACAAACTTCTTACAAAAAATATTTTTCTGATCTCATGGAAAAACCTAATTTCCCAAGCTCTCTATAAATTCATCCAATGCCTGTTCATACCCTTCCGTATCCTTATAGTAACTTTCAATATGTCCTGCTCCCTCCACGATTAACTTCTGCTTTGGCGAAGCGATATTTTCATATATTTCCTCACACATGGCAAGGGGAACAAAAGTATCTGCATCACCATGAATCATAAGAATCGGCACAGTTGCCTTTCTAACCTCACGAGCTGCGTTGCACTCATCTATGCCATATCCTCCGCGCAGTTTGTTGATTATATTAGTGATGGGTATCGCAGGGAATGCCGGCAAATGGTATATGGTATGCATTACATGGGTAAGTATCTCCTTGGCTGAAGTAAAACCACAGTCTGATATGATACCTTTTACCTGGGGCGGCAACTCCAAACCACTTGCCATCAGGACCGTGGAGCCACCCATGGAAGTACCGTGCATTAAAATCTCCACATCCTCCCCACAATGTCTGATGAGCCAATCCAGCCAACAGAGTGCATCCTGTCTGTCAAGACATCCAAAACCGATATATTCTCCGTCACTCTCCCCATGCGCACGTTCATCCACTAAGAGCAGACTATATCCATTTCTTAAATAATAATCGGAAATCGCCAAATACTCTTTCATACTTTCACTGCTGTATCCATGAAAACATACTACTACCTTTTTTTCTTCTCCCTGGGGAAAGTAATTGGCATGCAAAGTCAAACCGTCTTCTGACATCACATACACATCTTCTCTCGGCTGTTCTAGCAGATGGGCTTTTCGCTCAGCAACAAAATCCTCATACTTGGACCAGTCCATACCCGCCATTTTCATAGTTCGCTTTATCTTTGTTTTTTTGCTACGCTTCATAGCACGTCGATAAAAGAAAACCGACTCACCAACTCCCGCAGCCGCTGTCACTCCCAAAAAAATTGCCGCCAAATTTCGTTTTTTCATTGTATTCCTCCACACTTAAGATAGCCTTTTTATAGCATAACGGCTCCTATCTGAACCCTGTTTAGTCTTGCACCGTTATGCTACGCCTACTTTAACATTGTATTGAAAAACGGTCAACAAAAAACTATCTCGCCTTACTTTCTAATGCACGATCCATTACCAGACGGAAATGTATCTCTTCGCACTCACTTTCACAGGTGAGTTCCCCGCCATGACTGCGAATGATTTCTCTGGCAATAGCCAGCCCAAGACCTGCTCCTCCCGTCTTTGTACCTCTGGCAGATTCCATGCGGAAAAACTGCTCGAAAATACGTTTCCTCTTTTCTTCCGGAATGGTCTTTCCGGGATTGGAAAACACAATTTCTACCGATTCTCCTTCACATTTCATAGAAATAAGGATTTCCCCACCCTCGTAACTATAACTGATGGCATTGCGCATCAGATTATCAAACACACGGCTCATCTTGTCCACGTCACAGACCAGATGCACATCTTTTTCCAATTCCAACCGGTATGTCAACTGCTTCTCCGCAAGCAATGGACGAAACTCATAGGCAATCTGCTCCAACATTGTAGTAACATTCACATCAGAATATTCCAATACAATTTCCGACAAGTTAAATCTCGTAATTTCAAAAAACTCATTAATTAAATCCTCCAATCGCTCCGCTTTCTGTCTGGCAATGCCTAAATACCTACTCCGCATTTTAAGTGAAATATCTTCTTCCTCCTGCAACAAAGTAAGATATCCGATAACCGATGTGAGCGGCGTTTTTAAGTCATGTGCCAGATACATGATCAAGTCATTTTTTCGCTGGATGGCATCTCTTGCCTCTGCAGCACTGCGTCTGTAATTTTCACGAATTAAATTTAGCTGCTCCTCTACTACCAGAAGTTCTCCGTCCTCCATTGTCACGGGCTGAGAATTATCCCGGATGATTTCTTCCACTCCCATAGTGATTTCATCAATATAGCGTATCAGCCTGCGTGTATTCAGCCAGAAAATCACACTCGTCCCCACAATCATCCATAGCAAAAAAAGAATGACGCACAACTCATAATGGGAATCCATATAATTCAGAAAGGGCCATAGGGGATCATCCGCATACCATGTACGCTGCCGTAATAACCAGTAAAACGCCAACGCCCACAAAAGGGATAGTATGAGAAATAACATAATCTGCCACACCAGTCGGCTCCTCTGCTGCCTTGCCAATGTTTTTTGAATTTTATTTTTCTTCTTACGCATCAACTTTATATCCCACTCCCCATACTGTTTTGATAAATTTCGGTTTCCTTGCATTTTCCTGCAGTTTTTCCCGCAGCCTGGCAATGTGTGCCATCACCGTATTGTTGCTGTCGTAAAACTTTTCCTTCCAGACTGCTTCAAATAATTCTTCCGTAGAGACTACTTCCCCTCTGTGCTTACATAGGTACTCTAGCACTCCAAATTCCGTTGGTGTCAGCGTGATTTCCCGTCCGTACAAAGTACAGCGGTGGGCATCTGATTCCACCACTAATCCCTGTATGTCATACACATTATCCTTTCGTTGATTCTCATTTTTATTGTAATCCCCGGCTCTCCGAAGCTGTGCCTGTACTCGCGCTGTCACTTCTAACGGGTTAAAAGGTTTTGTGATATAATCATCTCCCCCCAACACCATCCCTTTTATTTTGTCCTCATCTGCCACCCGCGCCGTCAGCATGATAATGGGAAAATAGTAGGATTTTCGCAGTTGCTTACACAAGGTAAAGCCATCAATATCCGGCAACATCACATCCAGCAACATTAAGTCTACAGTCTCATTTTCCACCAATTGCAGTGCCGTCTCACCATCTCCGCATTTTAATATCCGGTATCCGCTGTTTGACAAATACACTTCCAATAGTTCTGCAATTTCTTCCTCATCATCTACAATCAATACCGTTTGTGCCATAGTTTTCCCCTTTCTCGATGAGCAACCCCGCCTCTTCTGCACTATGTCCGTTTTCCGATAAAATAGTTTCAAGGTACAAATTTTCATAAACTTTCATAACCCATTCATCATCGCACTTACCGCTTTCAGACTCTCCCGCCAGAAAAATCACATAAGGTGCATCATAAACCTGTGTGCATACCCCCGTCAATCTTGCTCCATTCTTTCTATAAAAATCCAGCCGACGCTCTCTCATATCGCGTTCTTCCTTATTGGCTGCCTTCTGCGGATTTTCCGCCTCAATGAGAAGTATGCTCTGCCCACAATGGGTTGCCAGAAAGTTAAGTGCATGGGAGCCGTATCCCTTTCCCCGATTCCCCTTTACTACAGCCAGATAATCCAATAAATATACGTTATATTTCTCATAATATAATAAGAACCAGTATGCACGCAACTTTTCATCCTGCCACAAAGCATATCCTCGATACATACCTTTCCTCCACAGCTTTTCCATAGAAGAAAAAGGCTTCACTTCATTTTCCGGAAAATCCGTGACAAGCTCACTATGATAGATTTCACGCATCTGCTCCAGAGAGATTTCCTTCACGCTTGCTTCTTTTGTCAAAAATATCACTCCCTGCATCTTGAATTATTTTTAAAGTATACCATTTTAATTGTTCAGTCACAATGACAATATCGGAAAATCCACTCCTCTACTCTATATTTTGCACTGTCATAAAAACGTATAATTTTACCGGACCACCGGAAAACTTGACGATTTCCGCAAAATATCTTACAATAAACAATTGTGTATGAATTACAAGGCGGAAGTTTTACTTCCTGCCACAAAGAAAATACGCTTTGGAGAAGCCCCAAGGCAGAAGGAGGAAACAGTTATGGGTACAACCTATATAAAAGAAGTGATGTCACCGGAGCAGTTATTTGAAGAATATCCCCTTCCGGAAGCCCACAAAAAATTAAAAGCAAAAAGAGATGAGGAGATAAAAAAAGTCTTTACCGGCGATTCAGACAAGTTTCTGGTTATCATTGGTCCTTGTTCTGCCGACAATGAAGATTCTGTATGTGACTATATCAGCCGTTTGGCAAAAGTACAGGAAAAAGTAGAGGACAAGCTTCTTTTGATTCCCAGAATTTATACAAATAAACCGAGAACAACCGGCGAGGGATATAAAGGTATTGTCCATCAGCCGGATCCGAAAAAAGCTCCTGACCTGAAAGAGGGACTAATCGCTATGCGAAAAATGCACCTCCGTGCCATTGCAGAGTCACACCTGTTTGCCGCTGATGAAATGCTTTATCCGGAAAACTGGCCATACTTATCCGATATTTTATCTTATGTAGCTGTCGGTGCCCGCTCAGTGGAAAATCAGCAGCACAGACTGACAGCAAGCGGCATTGACATCCCATGTGGTATGAAAAACCCTACCAGCGGAACATTCAGCATTATGTTAAATTCCTGCATCGCAGCACAGGGCGGTCATACATTCATGTACCGCGGCTGGGAGGTAAAAACCGAAGGCAATCCATTTGCCCATGCGATTCTCAGAGGTGCCGTGAATAAGCACGGACAGAGCAAGCCAAATTATCACTATGAGGATATGATTCGGTTGGCAGAAATGTATGGAAAACTGGACTTGAAATATCCTGCCTGCATCGTAGATGCCAACCACTCTAATTCCAATAAGTGTTATTATGAACAGCCACGCATCGTGTATGAGATTCAGCACAACCGCAAAGTCTCCAAAGAAATTCACGACCTGGTAAAAGGTGTCATGATAGAGAGTTACATCGAGCCGGGCACTCAGAAAATCGGTGAGGGTATTTACGGTAAGTCTATTACTGACCCATGCCTCGGCTGGGATGAGAGCGAAAAACTGATTTACGATATTGCTGAAAGAGCATAGTATGAAAAATCAGCGTTTTTAATTATTTAATGACTAACCAAATATCTGCAAAAGGCACAGTGAAATATATGTTCACTGTGCCTTTTTTTCGTTTGGGCAGTGTTTGAGAGCCGTTTGCAATTTCTGATAATTTATTGTATTACAGCACAAAAACTATTGATTAAATTTATTTTTTTGCATATAATAGCAATAAATATCTTTATAAGGAGGATGCTATGTTCCAAAGACAAGAGTATATTGATAAATTAATCGGATATAAAGACAAAAAAATCATCAAAGCAATTATGGGTGTAAGGCGTTGTGGAAAATCAACCTTGTTGAAATTGTTTCAAAAGTATCTCCTTGAGCAGGGAGTAGATTCAAAACAGATTATCTTTATCAATTTTGAGGACTTTGAGTTTGATAAATTAAGAGATGCAAAAACCTTGTATCAATATATAAAAGATAATCTGGACACAGTGCATATGACATATATATTTTTGGATGAAGTTCAAAATGTAAAAGAGTTTCAGCGGGTCGTAGACAGCTTATTTTTAAAAAATAATGTAGATATTTATATCACAGGCTCCAATGCCCATTTGTTATCCGGCGAACTGGCAACACTCCTAAGTGGCAGGTATGTAAAAATTGAAATGCTGCCCTTATCCTTCGCGGAGTATATAGAAGCTAAAAAAGCTACAGACAGCTCTATAGGAGAACTCTACCGCGAATATACGGAAGGGACATCTTTTCCCTACGCACTGCAACTGGAACAACCACAGATTAAAGAATACCTGTCCAGTATATATGATACAATTATATTAAAAGATATTATTGCGCGAAAGAAAATTGAAGATGTTATGATGTTGGAAAGCGTAATTCACTTTTTGATGGATAACATAGGAAACATATTGTCAACAAAAAAAATCAGCGATACGATGGCATCTAACGGCAGGAAAATCAATGTAAGAACCGTAGAATCCTATCTTACTTCTTTAACAGAAGCCTGCATTCTCTATTGTGCAAAGCGATATGACATAAAAGGAAAGCAATACTTAAAAACCTTAGAGAAATATTATGTTGTAGATATTGGCTTAAGGAATGCCATGCTGGGTGCCTCCGGACGGGATGTGGGACATATATTGGAAAATATCATTTACCTGGAATTAATCCGACGCAGCTATGAAGTTTTTGTCGGCAAAATAGGCGATGTAGAAGTGGATTTTGTAGCAAAAGACGAAACAGGTATCAAGTATATTCAAGTGGCGGCATCTGTCCGTGATGAAAAAACATTAGAGCGCGAACTGCGTCCCTTACAAAAAATTCAGGATAACTATCCAAAATGTATTATGACGCTGGATATGGATCCTATAGCAGACTATGATGGAATACGCCGAATCAATGCTTTGGACTATTTATTGCATAAGGTGGAACTATTTTAAGATAGCAATTTCTTGAACTTCTATTTGACACAAAACAGCAGCCATAGAATGTGCCATTTAAAAGTATTCCTATGACTGCTCTGATTCTCGAACAATATTAAACTTTAAGCAAGCTCTTTTAAGAAATTCTCAATTCGATCCAGTCCCTTCTCTATCTGCTCGATGGAAATTGCATAGGACAGACGCAAATGGTCATCAAAACCAAAATCTGCACATGGCACAACCGCCGTATTATACTCTTCAATGAGTATTCGTGCCATATCGGCTACTGTATTAACCGTTTCTCCCTTGTGGCTCTTGCCCAAAACCTCGTGGGCATCTACAAATACATAAAATGCTCCTAACGGCTCGACACAACTGATCAACGGCATACCATTAATGCGCTCTACCGTGTATTTACGGCGTTTATCAAACTCTTTATGCATAGCTGCCACAGAATCTTGCGGTCCGTTGATTGCCTCTTCTGCCGCCTTCTGGGCAATGGAGTTTGGATTGGAGGTCTGATGGCTCTGGACACTGCCCATCATCTTGGCAATCTCCTTGGAAGAGCCCGTATAACCGATTCTCCATCCTGTCATGGAATAACTCTTTGCCACACCACTGCAGGTGATGGTTCTGTCATAAATTTCCTTACTGAAAGAAGCAATACTAATATGTTTCTGGTCGCCATACACCAAATACTCATACATCTCATCGGCAACCACATAAAAATCCTTTTCTACTACCACGTCTGCAATGGCGCGGAGTTCCTCTTCCGTGTACAGCATACCGGTAGGGTTATTCGGAGTATTTAATACCAGTGCTTTTGTCTTATCGGTAACGGCTGCTCTCAACTCCTCTGCCGTCAATTTATACCCCTGCTCTTTCTTTGTCTTTACAATGACAGGAACACCTCCGGCAAGTTTTATGATTTCCGGATAACTTAGCCAGAAAGGCGCCGGAATGATTACCTCATCTCCCGGATTGATTATGGCGGTGAAAATATTTGTCAGAGAGTGCTTTCCGCCGTTGCTGATCACAATCTGATCCGGTGCATAATCCAATTTGTTAAATTCCTTAAATTTCTTAGAAATCGCTTTCTTTAATTCATTGGTACCGGATGCGGGCGTATATTTGGTAAATCCGCTATGAATGGCATCAATGGCTGCATTACATATATTTTCCGGTGTGTTGAAATCCGGCTCTCCTGCTCCGAATCCAACTACGTCCATCCCCTGTGCTTTTAACTCCTTTGCTTTTGCAGTAATCGCCAGTGTGGAAGACGGCTTAACTTCCGCTGCTCTCTTTGATAACTCTAATGACATAGTCATCCTCCCTTCTCTCTGTCAGACATGATGAGGTCTAATAAACCCTACCATCATGTTATACTTTTGTATATAACTATCCTATGAATTTATTGCTAAAATGGTTCAAGGTCGATATTTGAACACAATAAAATCCGGACTTTACATATAATAACACCACTAACTGTTATACCATACATCTGCAATACGCGTCAATGTATAATTGTATACAATATTAGAATTATACAATATTAGGATTTCACATCTTAGCTTTATCCTGTAAATATTTATTTAATTGTAATTAACTTTTTCCGGCTCTTTGGATATACCGCAATGTACGTCTTTCCCGGGTTAATGGTCAAGACATGTCCGTTACTGTCTTTATATACCATCTCGTTTCCCGATTCTTTGCGCTTCCATGTTATTTTTTGCATTTTTCCATTGGTAAAATAATATCCCTTACCGGAATTGTTTGACAATTCCATCGTCTGATATCCTTTGCGGTCAATTGCAGATTCCTTTACAAACTGAACAATCACATTTTTAAATGAAAGCTGCTTTTTGTAATAAGTATCCATGTGTTTCTGACCATATTCATACTTGAGATATGTCCGCTTTTTAGAACTGTATTTCAAACGACAGGTAGAATAGTTTGAAAAGGGCAGGGTAATACTATTTGCCTTTTTTCCGTTTTCCGGTTCTGTATCCTCCTCATAAAAATAAAAATGTTCCGCTACTTTATCAAAATTTTGTTTTTGGGAATATTTTAGTTTTTTCGCACCCTTTTGCATCTTCTTACCGGAAGTGAACACGTTGTGCGGAGCCGAGAGAGAAGAATCTCTTTTATAAACTACCGGACCGATTGCAGATAGTCCACTGATATTATTGGTTTTCGTTTTTTCTATCTTTTTCGTGGCATATTTTGTCTGACCGAAATGGCAATAAAGCGCATTCCACTCCTTTGCAAACTGAACATAATAATGTCTGGCACTGCGGACAGAACCAATGACTTTGACCTTAGACGGGTCTTGATAAATCGCCATCATACGGGTAATGCCGCCTTCTGCCAACGCTTCATACATGATATCTGCCTTAGAAGTACCCTTTTGATGCTTAAAAGCATATTCAATATTATTAATCATTATGGCATATGGTCTTTTTGCTTCTACTTTTTTGCTAACCCATTCGCCACTAATAGAACTCTGCACCTTGCCGGCACGTGGATCTACCGTCGGTGTAGGTTCAGGAGTGGGAGCTATCGTAACCTCCGGAGTAGGCTTAACCAAATCCCTGTTATTTTCTTTTTTCTGTTTTAAAATTTGCAGATAAATCAAAATACCTGCAATGATGACGATCATGATAATTGATGTAATAACAGCTACCATGATTTTTTTCTTTTTGGTATCCAATCGTTCATCCTCCTTTGTATCATGTATCAAATCAAGAGAGGCTCAATGTGCTGTTTAGTCCGGCCTCCTTACTATTGCTGCTGATATTGGTTTTCCCATCTTTTCCTTTTCAATGATTAACATACTGTCATAATAATGCAAACTATGCATAGTTCGTGTATATTGATTCGGTTGTAATGCCTCTTGTAAACTATGCCATGCATGAAGGTAGTCAATAAAGTTTTTACTGTACTCGATATATGTATCCGGTTTCTTATATTGTCCGCCGTATTCATCTATATAGCTGGTATGTATATCCTCGCATAAATATGTTCCACCATAAACTATATGCGGAAACATCTCTTCAAAGGATACAATCTGTTGATTCATAGTATGACCACCGTCATCTATTAATATATCGATTTTAGGATATTTTTCCTTAAAACTTTTCCAAAAATCTCGGTCTTCTTGAGAGCCAATCTCAATAGAAATCTGCTCGTCCTCAAACTCTTTTGTCTTTTCATTAATATCAATCCCTATGATCTGAGCTCCTTTTCCAAAATATTCTTTCCACATTTGTAAAGAGCCTCCCTTAAAGATTCCTATTTCCACCACAACCGGTGCTTTATTTCTATATTTGGAGAAATGGCGGTCATATACTTCAAAATAATGCAACCATTTAACAATCAGACGATGTTGTTTACAATAGAAGAAAGATTCCAAATCATTCAATGTACCTGACTGAATAATCTGATTCGTAACATCTTTTTTCTCCTTGACCAAACACCAATTAATTTGGTGAGGTCCGATTTTCATTCTGGAATAAGCGACACATTGCTCCGCAGAAAGCTTAAGCATATCACAAAACATTTTTACCGCGTCATCCAAAATAGTCTCATCGGCACAAACTAGTAAATAATCAAAGGTCATTTGCGGCAAGTCTTCAATTGATTTTACAATATAAGATCCGCCAAAGAACTCACCATACTTATCATTATCGAATACGATGGCGTTAATAACATACTTTTCCTCTGCTTCTTCCAAATCATCCAAAGCCTGCTTCAGCATTTCGATAGAATCTTCTCCTATTCCGACCAATACAATATGTTTCATTTCCTATCCTCCATTAAAAATATCAGTTGATTAATCGCTCGAATTCCGAAAAATATCTATGACAAAATTTAAATATAGTATATTACAAAATGGCAGTGGAGACAAGTGCCATCGGTTTTTGCTCTAAAACTGTACTTTGCTCAAATCATCTTGATTTTTGGGCATTTTTTTATATAATAAAAAAGGGATTGCAAATAAGCATCCCAATAAAACGCAGAGAAAATCACATCAACTGCTAAAGATACAAAAGGAGAAAAAAATGAGTAGACTAAAGAGACTTTGTGTTATCATGGTAATTTTGGGAGTCATGCTTATTGGTATGGCAATCGTCGACCTAATCGATAACTCCAAAGTGCCACTTTCATTTGGAAATTTAAAAGTAAGCCAGTTGAAAAACGGCAAGATCGTGGAGGGAGATGTACCGATAAATTTAGGTTGTTTTCAAGAGAGCTACAGAACCAGATATGGCATCAAAAGCAGCTCTTCCAACTATTATTATGTAGTGTTTGTAGAAGATAAGGCCATTGGTTTAAGATGCACAGGCGAAACCCATGAGGCATTGGAGAAACAGGCAAATGCATTTTTGAACCATACCGGTGATGATGCGCCTGATTTAGAGAGTGTGCCAATCAAAGGCAAAATCAGAAAAATGGACAGTGAGACAAGGGGGCATTTGGAAGAGTACCTTTACGATGACGAATCCGGTACAAACATTGCAGAGATTGAGCCTTATGTCATTAACAATGGAATCTTAAGCACGGCTCAAAGTATGATAATGATAGGAATCGGCGTTGCCCTGATTGCTATTCCACTGCTTGTCACCGTACTATCCTGGAAAAGCGGTAACCGTTCATCAAGAACAGCGTGACGATAAAGAAGATAACAAATATTCATCAAAGCATTTCAGAATATGACATACTGAAAAACAGAAAAAAAGAAAACACATTTTATGGGAAACTGCATCTATTTTCGATACAGTTTCCCATAAAAAAACTGCTCCTGAAAATTAATATCTCCCATGATTTTTTCATCCGGTATATCCGAACCATCCAGAGACACGATCCATTTATCTTCCACATCATCAAACCGGTGAAAAACCGCAATCACGCGTCCTTCAAATTCTTCTAACGGCTGGTCAGTGCCAAATACATACACATCCTGCTCTGCCCCATCTCCGGCTATCACGCCATCCACATATCCGTAATTGATCGGATATACCATCTCCGAATGTCTCGGATGCCGAGAGCCCAATGGCCTGTCAATTTTACCGGAAACCGTCTTCCCGATGATCTGAGAATAATCCGGCTCATCTCTCTGAAATGCGCAGAAAAAATAGTCCAATGTCTTTACAAACATCCCCTTATCATAGTAATCCTTGATTTCATCTACTGTCATCCATTTACATTCTGCCACTTCCTCCGTAACTATACCGTCCGTAACGAAATCTCCATCATACTCAAAAAGCCATACGTCCATAATATCATTATATTTCGCACCATCTATTTTGCTGCGGATTTTTGAAAGGACAATTTTACCTTGTTCCGGTGACAAATCAATTTCCACTTCTTCTTTTGCCTCTCTGATAGCTCCGGTGATGCTGTCCTCTCCCTGAATTACAGAGCCTCCGACGGCTTCCCACATTAAAGGGTAAGTAGGACGGTCTGCAGACCTTTGGGATATCAGATATTCCCCTTTCCGGTTGCGAATCCATACATGGACCACCAGATGATAGCCATCCTCTGGAAGTTCTTCACCCCGTATATGCGTTTTTCCTGTCTTTTCCCTATATTTCGTATATAAATCCCATATTTCAGCCATTACCACCATCCTCCCTTTATTGGAAACACTGTTTTTCCTCCGGCTAAAGCCAAAATCCAAGGCCGGCACTTGATGCCATCCGGCTACTGCCCTACCGTGATATTGGCACCTTCATCCTTTTCCCCTTCCGTTTTCAACGCACTGCCGTAAATAAATTTCTGCATTTTGTTCACACTTTTTGACAGGGGTTCCGGCAGGATAATGGACATCCCTCTGGCACGGGTGATTTTATAACCACCTTCCACCGGCACATTCAGCGTATATACTTTTTTATTGGCATCGCGCACTTTGACCGCCATGGAAATATAGTTAATCAAATCCTCTTTTTTAATGTTGGTGGTAAGCAATGGTACAATTTTAGGTATCATTGCCACCAGTTCCAACGTGGATTTGTCTATAACACGTTGATATAATGCCGTCATAACCGTTCGGTGGCGTAATGTTCTGGCAAAGTCACCATACTCCCCGTCACGCATGACGTAACGCACTCTGGCAAATCCCAATGCCTGATTACCGTTCATATGATTTTTACCTACTACCAGTGTATGATTGGAACGGTCAGAGATATAGTTTGTATTATTTAAATATCTCACCTCTTTTTCATCCAGCGTAATATCAATTCCTCCCACTGCATCTACGATATCCTGAAAAGAATCAAAATTTACCAATACATAACCATCCACTTCAATACCAAAATTTTGTTTTATAGTTTCTATCAATGATTTCATACCACCATTGTGATAGGCAGCATTGATTTTGTTATCTGTATAGCCGGGAATCTGTACATAAGAGTCCCTCATGATTGATGTCAACTTTAACTGATTATCCTTACTGTTAATGGTGGCAATCATGATGCTGTCGGTGCGCCCTCTGCCACCACCGATATTCTCCTCACCGCACAACAAAATATTAATTACATCCTTACTGGAAGTAACCGCTTCTGCACTGTCTAAATGAATGCTGTTCGGATCTAACTCCTCCAGATTAGCAGTGTTTTCATCCGTATCAAAATACTCCTGGTCAGCGGGGACGTCATCTTCCTCCAAACTTTTATAATTCATCTGATTATATAAATGATTGAAAATGCCATAGGCACCACCACCAATTACTAAAACAGCAATTGCAACTCCAATGACAATCTTCCCCCAAAGAGGTATTTTTTTCTTTTCTTTCTGTCCATCTTCAAGGACATCTTCTTTTGTGTTACTTATGTCGTCATTCGGAGCTGTTTTATCCTGTTCTAACTGCCCTTCATCTTTTTTATTTTCTTCATTTTTTGAATTTTCTGCAATTTGTGTTTCATTTTCTTCCTGTCCGTTTTTTGGAACAGACTCCTTATTTATTTTCTTCTTTTTTTTGCTCATGTTTATCTCCATTCCTACTCACAAAACCTCTGTACCATTTCCATACAGAGGTTTTAAACTAATTTTTAAAACTATGAATTGGCGCCGGAATTCTTCCCCCACGATTAATAAAATCACTACAATCAAACTGATTTACAGGCATAACCGGCGCATAGCCCAGCAGACCACCAAATTCTACCGTCTCTCCCACATCTTTTCCGATTACGGGAATAAGACGAACCGCTGTCGTCTTTTGATTTACCATGCCGATTGCCATTTCATCTGCAATAATCCCTGCAATGGTCGTAGGTTTAGTATCTCCCGGAATTGCTATCATATCCAATCCCACAGAACATACACAAGTCATTGCTTCCAGTTTCTCCAAAGTGAGCGCACCTTCTGACACTGCATCAATCATTCCCTGATCCTCGCTGACCGGAATAAATGCTCCGCTTAAGCCACCCACATAGGAAGATGCCATGACACCACCTTTTTTTACCTGATCATTTAATAAAGCAAGTGCCGCTGTAGTCCCCGGCGCACCGGCTTTTTCCAAGCCCATCTCCGTAAAAATATCCGCTATACTGTCTCCAATTGCCGGTGTAGGCGCAAGGGACAAATCAATAATCCCGAACGGTATCCCCAAACGCTCAGATGCTTCTCTGGCAACAAGCTGACCCACACGAGTAATCTTAAACGCTGTTTTTTTCACTGTATCACAAAGAGTTCCGAAATCCGTACCACGTACCGACTCCAATGCCTTGCGCATAACTCCCGGTCCGCTGACACCGACATTAATAATCTCATCCGCCTCTGTCACTCCATGAAAAGCTCCTGCCATAAAGGGGTTATCATCCGGCGCATTGCAGAAAACAACCAGTTTTGCACAACCAATGCTGTCCTTGTCTTTCGTTGCCTCTGCCGTCTTATGGACAATCTCCCCCATCATTTTTACCGCATCCATATTTAATCCCGTCTTTGTGGAGCCCAGGTTCACTGAACTACACACAAAATCTGTCGTTGCCAACGCCTCCGGGATAGACTGAATCAGCAGTTCATCACTCTTTGTCATTCCTTTCGAAACTAATGCACTAAAACCACCAATAAAATTCACACCCACTTCTTTTGCTGCACGGTCTAATGTCTGGGCAATCCTTACATAATCTCCCGGTTTTTTGCAGGCAGACGCACCGATTAAAGAAATCGGTGAAATGGAAATACGCTTATTGACGATAGGAATACCAAATTCTTTTTCAATTGCCTGCCCCACAGGAACTAAATCCTTTGCCACTGTGGTAATCCGATTATAAATTTTTTCATTTAATGCGTCTAAATCATTATCGATGCAACTTAACAGACTAATTCCCAGTGTAATTGTCCGCACATCTAAATTTTCTTTCTCTATCATATTATTGGTTTCTAAAACCTCATATATGTTAATCATGCTTTGCCTCATTTCTGCACTGTAGTGCTTACAATGTAATAAAACAAACGAATACACCGTATTAAATCCCTAAATACGGTGCATTTCATCAAAAATATCTTCCCTTTGTGCCTTAATGATACATGCCATTTCCTCACCAATTTGCTCCAGTTCGTCCACCACTGTACCAAACTCTTTCGCACAATCTGCTATATCCACAATCATCATCATGTTAAAAAAACCGTCCACAATTGTCTGGGAAATATCCAGAATATTTATGGCATTATTTGCCAAATAGGTACATACCTTTGCAATAATACCTACGCTGTCTTTACCTACTACGGTTACTACTATCTTTTTCATGTGGTCCTCCATTTTCCTATCACATTTTCTATCGGTTTATAATATTCATTATAAACTAACCAGAGCTGAAGGCTTGTCTCTCTCCGCAACTTCCAGTGCAAATGGGACCTCTTTCAGCCCCATTTCCTCCCAAATCTGACACTTTACAGCTTCATATGCCAATGCCGGATAATTATTTTCTTTGGATAGATGTGCCAAAAAAACATATCGCAAATGACTGCCCATAAGCCGGCACAACAACCTCCCCGAATCCTCATTGGATAAATGCCCCTGTTCGCCCAAAATCCGATATTTTAACGAATAGGGATACGATCCTGCCTCCAGCATACTAACATCATGATTTGCCTCTAAAAGAAGGATTTCACTTCCCGCCAGATTTTCCACTGTATACTCATCATATACGCCCAAATCCGTCGCAATACTCACTTTATGCCCCTGTGCCTCCACAGAATAACAGACCGGCTCTGCCGCATCATGGGATATCCGATAGGGGGTAATATGAAAATCACCTACACCAACCGGCTTATCTGCATATACCTGAAACAGAGAATCTCTCCGTATCACCCCATCCGTATCCTTAGCACAAATACAGTCCAGGGTCCCCCCCGTGGCATAAATCGGTGTGCCAAACTGCTTTGCCATCATAGGAATCCCCTGAATGTGGTCGGAGTGCTCATGGGTGACAAAAATACCGTCCAACTGCTCCGGCTCCACGCCAATATTCCGCAGCCCTTCCACAATGCGTTTTCTGCTGATTCCTGCATCAATCAGTATATGATGTTCTTTTGAACCAATATATATGCAGTTGCCACTGCTTCCACTGGCAATACTACAAACTTTCATGTTATTTCATACCTATCTTTCTTTTTCTCTGCTGATTAGATACGTGACTAATCTTCCACCCACCGTACAATGACATTATCTCCGGAACGAAGCGGATGACTGAAATCACAATCCACGCCATTTACCTTGGTTTCCATACGGTCACCATGTGCCACTGCCGTATCAATGGGGTATACATCCAAAACATCTACCAAAATATACTGCTCTTTTCCTTTTAGCACAACACTCTCACCATTCACTGTCACAATCATATTTTTGGCATTGACCGGTTGTTGTTGTGTATTACGCTGTACACGCGGCATCAAAGGCGGAACCTTTCCGGAATCTTCTTCAGAAAACAAAGAATCCGGCATCATCTGCTCGCCACCCCCCTGAGGAGTATTCGCCTGTCCGTCGACACCCTGTGATGTGTTGTTCATCTGTCCGGCATCCCCCTGAGCGTTCTGTGGTGTATTTTGCTGTCCTTGTGTATTCTGCTGCGATGTCACAGACTGCTGCGACTCCTGACTCTGCTGACCATTCGGCGTCTGTAATCCATTCTGTTGACCGGATGTTTTTTGTGCTGACGAATCCTGCTGATCAGACATTGCCTGTGCTGACGAATTCTGCCCGTCATGCATTGGCTGTGACTGACCTCCTGTCTGCATCTGTGACGATTGAGACGTATTGCTCTGTGATGATTGCCATGGTGATGTCTGAGATGCATTTACCTGCCCGCCGACACCCTGTGACTGTCCGGTCGTATTCGAATTTGTTTCCGATGCTTTCTGCCATGCCGGCATCGCACTTGGGTACAAGGATGCCATCTGTGTCTTACGCTGATCAGAAGGCGTTCTATCCAAAGGCGATTGCCCTGAATTTTCATTTGAATCATGCTTCTCTTTATGATCTGGCTCTGTCTTATCCGCTACATTCATATTAGCGCCCGACATTCCTCCCCCGGATGATTCACCACCATTCTGAGTGGATGCCTTATTTTCCTCCGACTTTCCATCGAATGGATTTTGCGCTTCCGATTTGTTTTCATTCTCACCGGATACATTTTGCGGAACCGTTTTATCCTCGTTTCCATTTGGCGTATTATTTATTTCGGGCTTATCGCCGTCCTGACCTGACGAACCATTCTGAGAGTTCCCCTGTTTGGCGGCTTCCTGCTCCGGTATATCACAACGCACCGTAAAATTTTCATATACACGGGTATCGCTCTTTGCCGGCATATTATTGACAAAGATTTCCCCACTAACGGAAACATCCATAAATTCCAGCACTTGTTCCAGCGTATAATAATCCAATACCTGAATCCTGTCCCCGTCCTTTATCTCATAATACTCCGATACCAACTCGTCATTCACCAGCACAAAACAAGGGCATACTACTTTCTTGTCATTGACATAATAAGAAATCGTGGATTTAAACTCCGGCAGACTTCCCACAGTCAATGCGCCCGCTATACCTTTTGTAGAAGGAGTGACCTCTATGGTATCATTTTGATTAATCGGTGTACTGATGCCCGCATCCCTGTCATTGAGCCGAATCCGTGCTGATTCTCCCGGCTCTCCACGCTGCATGCGTTTCTCTCCATTAATCGTAAAGGTAAGCGCATCTCCCCTCTGCGGGAACAATACCTCATTGGGAATTCCTACTTGCAACGCTGCATCCAATATAGTCAGCTTTCCGTTGTCATATAGTTTTATACGCTCATCATTTATATTTACAAATACAAAATTATTTCTCTGCTCATAGTAATTCAGACAAATTCCTACCGGAGTTACCAACAGGGAATCCACTTCCAAATCCTGCTGCAGGAAGGTGACATCACTGAGCACCTCTGTACCACGCAATGCCACGCGGTCATTACGCAACTCCAAATATTCTGCCAGACTTTCCGTAAAGCCTCGCATTTTTCCACCACCACCGACAACAAAAACAGCACTGACAGATTTTCCGCCATTTAACTCGATAATCTTGTCAGCAATGTCTTTTGTAATCGTTTGTACGGTTTCACTTACCACATCCGCAATCTCTTCCGATGTTGCCTGCTGCGGCAATCCCATGATATCATGAAACTCTACCTGATCATTATTTGTACTTTCACATTTCAGGCGGTCTGCCTCTTGAAAATCCACCAGATAATGTTTCGCAATCGTCTCCGTCATCTCATCTCCTGCACATGGAATCATACCATAGGCAATAATACTTCCGTCCTTCGTGATGGAAATATCAGAAGTTCCTGCTCCTACGTCCACAAGAGCAATATTCAACAAACGAAATCGTTCCGGAATTGCAATATTTATGGCAGCGATAGGCTCCAATGTTAAATTCTCTACATAGAGACCCGCTCTCTCAACTGCGGCATACAAACCATCTACTACCTCCTCCGGGAGGAATGTCGCAATCAATTCTGTGCGAATACTGGAACATTTGTGTCCCTCCAAATTAGAAATGGGATAATCATTCTGATAATAGTGCATAACCGAATATCCCACGCAAAAGAACTTCAAATCACTCTGGTCTAACTCTTTGAGACGCTCATGTGCCTTCTCCACTGCCAACATGTCCAACGAATATACGTGTTCTGAAGTTACAACCGTCTCAGTATTAAAATTAACCTCTGCTTCTTCTTCTATCGTCTGTAATACACGACCCGCTGCCGCAATACATACATTTTTCAGTTTCCGTCCCGTCAAATCTTCCAAACGGTCATGAACTTTTTTAATGTTATCCGCTACTTTGCCAATGTCGTGTATCTGTCCGTCTAACATCGCTCTGGTAACATGCTGCTCTGATGCTTGTGCTACCACTACAAAATGACCATCTCTATCCCGATATCCCACGGTCCCCACAATGTTTCTCGTTCCAATGTCCAAACCGAATACTAAATCCTCCGGAATGTTATCCATATTTGTCCGGCTTGCTTTGTTTTCTACAGTACTTACATCCATTTCCAGAACCTCCCGTCCTGCCCTTCATCCAATACGTTACATAAATGCTACATAAGTTGTTGTTAACCAGCGTTTATTATACCATACTTATTGCGCATGATTTTCTGCGCATATCTGAGAACAC
>JAFLTA010000042.1 GCA_022510685.1 Lachnospiraceae bacterium
ATGGTACCGGAAAGCGTATCTCCATTAAAGATACCCGTGGTATTATCGATGCAATCCTGAATGGTGATATCTTGAATTCAGACACTAAGACAATACCTTACTTCAACATTGAGGTTCCGACATCCCTTCCGGGTGTAGATCCGAAGATTCTTGACCCTCGTGATACATATGCAGATGCTTCCGAGTGGGAGACAAAAGCAAAAGACTTAGCACAGAGATTCGTTAAGAACTTTGCAAAATATGAGGGTGATGCTGCAGGAAAGGCATTAGTTTCCGCAGGACCTCAGCTGTAATCGGAACGCAAGATACCGAAAACCGAAAGGTTTGAGGTGAGTCGCTTATGCGTTAAAAGGAACTTTTGTTTCATAAGTAAAATCAACGAGCTGTATATCGGATGGTATACAGCTTGTTTTATACCCGACGGGAAACCCCGTCATGTGCATACCTGTCTATGCTATATGCCTATCGCAAGTGGATAGACTGCCGGGAGGATAACGTTATGGAAAAACGTCGTAATAGGAAATATGGTATTTTAGTATTTATTTGTGCTGTTTTGTTCTCAGTCACTTTTGGCGACATAGATACTGCTCGCGCAGCATCCGTAAAATTAAACAAGAAGTCTGCCAACTTGTGGGTGGGCGATGCCTTGCAGCTCAAGGTGAAAAAGGCGAAGAAAAAGGTGAAGTGGAGCTCTAATAAAAAGTCAGTGGCTACGGTTTCATCTAAGGGAAAAGTAAAGGCGAAAAAGGCGGGAAAAGCAGTTATAACGGCTAAGGTCGGAAGTAAAAAACTGAAATGTAATGTGACGGTTAAGAAAACCCAGCTTAGTAAGACCAAGATTACCGTGAATGAGGGAGGCAGTGCATCTTTAACATTAAAGAATCCCAAAAAGAAAGTGACATGGTCTTCTGATAATTCGGCAATCGCCTATGCGGATGGCAAGAAGGTATATGGACGCTCTGTCGGCAATGCGGTCATCACTGCGAAATGCAATGGAAAATCTTATCGCTGCAACGTTACGGTACTTCCGAAGCAGCAAAAGGCATATCTCAGTGCCACAAGTTTAACGATAAAATACAGCGAAAAAGCAGCACTGTCTCTTATCAACGCGTCGAAAGATGTCGCATGGTTTTCCGGAGATACGCGGATTGCATACATAGAAAACGGATATGTATCGGCAAGGTCTGTGGGACAGACTACTATCACGGCAAAGTGTGACGGTGCGTTTTATGTATGTCAGGTCACTGTAGTCTCGGGGGAGACAGAGGAGCTTACAGAAGATGGAACCTATACCAGCAAAGAAAGGGTGGCATTATACATCCATACTTATGGGAAGCTTCCCGGTAATTTCATAACGAAAGAGGCAGCCGGGGATTTAGGGTGGACAGGCGGCTCCTTGCTCCCATATGCACCATTTAGCTGCATTGGCGGGAATAAATACTCTAATTATGAGGGGACTTTGCCACAGGAAACGGGAAGGCAATATTACGAATGTGATATCAATACGTTGGGTGCCCTGCAGAGAGGAGCAGAAAGACTGGTTTATTCTAATGACGGATTGATTTACTATACGCCGGACCACTATGAGACGTTTGTTTTGTTATACGAATAATGCCCGTAGGATGGCATTATGCATGGATAACGGTGCAGGGCTAAACAGGCTCCGGATTGGCATTATCATTTAGAATAACAGGTGTGCATAATGGAAATACGATTGGATTTTAGTGGAATTGATGACAAGGAATACTTGCATCAGTATTTAAAACAGCAATTAAATCTCCCGGATTATTATGGCAATAATTTGGATGCTCTGCATGATTGTCTGACAGAGAAAAAGAGCATCCGGGTCATTACCATCAACCATTTTGAAGATTTAAAAGCGAAATTGGGAAATTACGCAGATACGTTATTACAGGTTTTTTCAGATGTAGGGATTACGGTGAACACTCTTGCGCAATAGCGTGAAATATAGTATAATAGTCGGAGTGAAAAAGTAAGCAGTTGTAGTACATCGGTAGTATATCAGCTTCCCAAGCTGAGGAGGCGGGTTCGACTCCCGTCAGCTGCTCTATCTCTATAACCAAAAGAGGGCTAAATATAATAGCGATTAAAGAAAAGTGCCTATTTTGGCACTTTTTTTCGAATAGGAAAATCACCTATCCTGTACCTGAATACTAGCACGAATGGAGGAGAATCATGTTTGCCAACTATCACACACACACGACGCGCTGTCTGCATGCAGTCGGAGAAGATAAAGAATATGTTGAGGCAGCGATAAAAGCAGGGATAAAAGTCTTGGGATTTTCGGATCATTGTCCATGGGTGTATCCTGATGACTATGTATCGGGGTTCCGTATGACGGCACAGGAGACGGAAGACTATGTAGATTCACTGCTTCGTCTGCGAAAGGAATATGAGTCAGATATTCGTATTCTCATAGGATTTGAAGCAGAGTACATTTCGGATTTAGTAGATGCACAGGATGAGTTATTCGCACAGTATCCGGTTGATTACTTGATTCTTGGACAACATTTTTTAGGGCATGAGCAGGATAGTGTATATACGGGAGCACCGACGACTGACTTGGCGTGTCTGACCCGGTATGTGGACACGGTAATTGAAGGGATGAAAACAGGACGCTATCTCTATCTGGCGCATCCGGATGTCATTAATTACAAGGGGGATGAAACCTTGTATCGACAGGAAATGACCAGGCTATGTGAATTTTTGAAAGAGGCGGATTCACCAGTGGAAATCAATATGTTGGGCGCAGTAGAAGGAAGAAATTATCCCAATGATACTTTTTTGGAAATTGCCAGGGAAGTGGGACTGAAAGCAATCATCGGCGTAGATGCCCATGCTCCGGAGCAGCTTACCAATCCGGAGGGAGAGAGACTTTGCGAAAAACTGGCAGAAGGGATGGAACTTCTTAAGGAAATGCCGATATAGCATGACGGCGCGATTCTAAGCAGGGTTTAAATAGACTAAGAACTTAAGCAATTTTGCGGAGCCATTGGATTAAGAATCCGGGAGGGGAATATGAGTGCAGATAAAATAGAGGGAATACAAAAAGAAGAAAAAAAGTCGGTGGAAACGACTGCAATTCCGGAACAGCCGACGGCTTCTGTCAAAAAGAAAGATAAATGGTTTCAGCCAAATCATACTTATACGACTATTTGCATTTATGTTCTCTTAGTTATTTTATTTGGGACGATACTGGCTATGCTCGTTGTAAACTGGTCAGATACGCAAGCTTTTTTCTTTCGTTTAATCCAAATCATCAGTCCGTTTTTGGCGGGGTTATTGATTGCCTATTTTTTACTGCCGTTGGTTGGTCGATGCGAGAGACTGTTAAACAGATGCATTGCACATAATAAATATCCGAGAATTGTCAGATATATATCTATTTTGGTGGCATACGTTCTCGTAATCGGATTTATCATTGTTGCTGTCGTGTTTGTCGTTCCCGAGGTGGGAGAAAGCATACAGGAGCTGACGGAATCGATTCCCGTAATGTATGATCATATTGCAAACTTTTTGATGGCTTTGCAGGATAAGTATCCGGACTTGGACATGGAGGACCTTACAGAACAGCTAAAGGCGATGGTGCCGGATCTGGTAAACCACGGTACAAATTTGGTGAAAAATCTGGTGCCGGTCATATATTCCTTTTCGATGTCTGTAGTACGCGGTCTCATCAATGTATTGCTTGCCATCATGCTTTCTATTTACATGATAGCATCCAGAGAGTTTTTCTTGCGGCACGCGAAGCGATTAATATACGCATTGCTAACTGAAAAACATGGTGATGCATTTTGCAAAACCTGTCGGGAGTGTAATGATATTTTCAGTGCTTTTTTGTTAAGTAAGGCGGTGGACTCGTTTATCATCGGATGTCTGTGTTGCATCATTATGTCGATTATCGGCTTGCCTTATGCCGTATTGCTAAGCGTGATTGTGGGTATCACCAATATGATTCCCTATTTCGGACCCTTTATCGGTGCAGTACCCGGTGTATTGATTTATCTGTGTACCGACCCGGCAAAGGCACTTGTATTTGCCATAATGATACTTATATTACAGCAGTTTGACGGATTGGTGCTTGGACCGAGACTGTTGGGACAGTCAACCGGTTTAAATCCCGTATGGGTCATCTTTGCCATTACCGTAGGCGGAGCATATTTTGGTATTGTGGGGATGTTTATCGGCGTGCCGGTAGTGGCAGTGTTTGCTTTTTTGCTGAACAAATTAATCGTACACCGGCTGCGTGGAAAGAAAATTTCCGCATTGGAGGAAGTTCAAGACTAATTATATCTATAGGGCGTTTCACGCCAATCGACTGCAGGCATATGGTTATATAAGCAAGCTAGCGGTGCGCCACAAGTTTGCAAATGGGATTTCCCAGGTTATAAAATTTTTCTTCGTACTCGGTCATGATATTATCCGGTGCGGGTCCGTTTTCGTGCAGGTGATAGGAAACGAAGTCTTTTTGCCATCCTGCTTCGTCCAACTGCTCCAGGGAGAAGTCAAACAATGTCCGGTTGTCAGTCTTGAATTGCACAATACCGTTTTCATCCAGTATCCGGTCGTACCTGTTGAGAAATGGTACGGAGGTTAGGCGGCGTTTTGCGTGGCGGTCTTTTGGCCACGGGTCGGAAAAGTTTAAATAGATTCGAGCTACTTCGCCCCGGTCAAAATATTCCGTAATGTTTTCTGCGTCCATTCTTAGGAAAAGCAGATTTTCCAAGGCAAGAGACTCACGTTTGTCAATGGCGCGAATCAATACACTGGAATATTTCTCAATCCCGATATAGTTGATGTCAGGGTTCTGACCGGCAAGAGTAGTGATAAATTGTCCCTTCCCCATACCGATTTCCATGTGGATAGGATGCTCATTGCCGAAAAAATCAGAATTCCACTTTCCCTTAAATTCCGCGCCTTCCCTGCCATCGGTCTGAATCGTATATTTATCTGCCAAAATCCGTTCATCGGAACCTTTTATATTGCGTAATCTCATAGTCATCTCCATTATCCTGTTTTTGTATACGGTATGAACAGTATATACTATGGTATAATCCATCGTCAAATATAAATCTCTCTTTTCTTTTGACAGCATATAATCGTTCGTGATATAATATGCAGGAGTATGGTTTCATCTAAATACTACAATACTAAGGGAGAGGTTACGTGTCGGTTTATCTCCGCGGAGATTTTCTGAACACAAATCCGGAAAGGAATACTAATTATGAGTCAAATAAGAGATATTGCGTTAGCGCCATCAGGTGCGCATAAGATTGAATGGGTGAGAAGAAATTGTCCGCTGCTTCGTAGTCTGGAAGAAGACTTTTCAAAGACGAAACCTTTTGCAGGTAAAAAAATTGCGTTATCCATTCATTTGGAAGCAAAGACCGCATATCTGTGTAAGGTATTGGCAGCAGGTGGTGCAGAAATGTATATCACAGGCAGTAATCCGTTGTCCACACAGGATGACGTGGCGGCTGCATTGGTGGAAGACGGACTAAATGTATTTGCATGGTATAATGCAACTGACGAGGAGTACAATACACATATCAGAGAAGTGTTATCCCATGGGGCGAATATCATCATTGACGATGGTGGAGATTTAGTGCATATGCTTCACACAGAGAAAAAGGATCAGTTGAGTCATGTGATTGGCGGGTGTGAGGAGACCACGACCGGTATTATCCGCCTGCAGGCAATGGCGGCAGCAGAACAACTGGAGTTCCCTATGGTCATGGTGAATAATGCAGACTGTAAGCATTTGTTTGACAACCGTTATGGTACAGGACAATCTGTATGGGATGGAATTAACCGCACTACGAACCTAATCGTCGCAGGTAAGATCGCTGTCGTAGCCGGCTATGGCTGGTGTGGCAAAGGTGTTGCTATGAGGGCAAAGGCATTAGGTGCAAGGGTAATCGTCACAGAGATAGATTCCATCAAGGCGATTGAGGCAGTGATGGACGGCTTTGAAGTAATGCCTATGAAGGAAGCCGCAAAATACGGTGATTTCTTTATAACGGTGACCGGATGTGCAGGTGTCATTGATGAGGAAGATTTCCTTGAGATGAAAGAGGGAGCGATACTGTGCAATGCCGGACATTTCGATGTGGAAATTGATATGAAACGTTTGCGGGAGATTGCAACAAAACAGGAAGAAATGCGCAACAATATTATTGGATATACTCTGCCTACCGGTAAGACGATATATGTATTGGCGGAAGGTCGACTGGTCAATCTGGCAGCAGGAGACGGTCACCCTGCTGAGATTATGGACATGAGTTTTGCCATTCAGGCGCTTAGTGCAAAGTATTTGGCAGAGCATGCCGGAGAATTGAAGGACAAGCTAATCGATGTACCTCGAGAGGTAGATTTGGAGGTAGCAGAGAGAAAACTCCGTTTCCTGGGAAAAGAAATAGATGTGCTGACATCGGAGCAGGAAAAATATCTAAACAGTTCCTCACTGTAATGTAAAATTTTACATAGAAACGCATGATAATTTATCAAAGTGATTTGAAGCGTTATTTATAATTTTTATGTTGCTGATATGGCAGCGGAATGGAGATTTAAAATGAATTTGGAGAAATCTACGACACTGGCAGGTTTAGTATGGGTAGCAGGAGTGTTAGCTGCTATTTTGTTTCAAAATGTATTTGCGAGTTCCCGTATGGGAGTGATTCTCGGAATCTTGCTTGCAATCGTGATTTTGATTGCCACTTATTTTGCGATAGACGGCATTCGCATCATGATTCAGACTCGCAGTGACACAGAAATACTGCAGCAACAGGCATATGAGGATAAGATGATTGAGTTGATGCAGCATGAGATTCAGGGCAAGATGGTGGAAACGATGCAGCAGGAATTTGAGGAGCTGCAGAAGGGCTATGCGGATATAAAGCGTGAATACGGGGAGTTGCAGCAGGAGTATACAGAGATTAAGCAGGAGTATACGGAGATTCGGCAGGAATATGGAGAGTTACAGCAGGAATTTCAGGAGTTAATCGGGTATGAAAAATCCACATTGGATACATTAGGGAAACTGGAAGAATCTACGAAAAATGTAGAAGCTACTCAGGCTGCCCAGATTGCCCAGGCGGAACAGGCGGCTAAAGAAGCCGGTGAAAAAGAAGATAAAAAAGAAAATGTATTTGATACAAAAATGCTGGATGATATGGCAGATACGATTAACAAAACTACCATGCAGGCGGCAAAGCTTATCGTGCAATACAGCAACAAAGCGTCTCATGATCTGGAAGGAAAAATCGATAATCTGACAGAGGAAATTGCCCATATATCCCACGAAGAGTAAATGCTGATAAATAATCTGACTATATAAAAAGCCCTTATATAAGGGCTTTTTTGTTGCGTGTCCCAAAGTGAATACTTTGCTTGCCGCCACAACTCATAGAATTTATACTGTTACCCTACTGAATCAGCTCCATGCTTCGCATGAGAAAAATCCATCCCGTCAATGTGACAGAGGACAGTAGCGTTGTAGCAACAATGATACTGGAGGCAAGTTCGGCATCTCCGTCCATATTCTTTGCCATGATGTATGAGGTGGGCGTGCTGGGGGATGCTAACATAATAATGATGGCAATGAGCTTCTGGTCACGGAAGCCGGCGTATACTGCCAATGGTAAAAATATGCCTGCCAGTATGACGAGCTTTATTGCGGATGCCATCATAGTAGGTTTTATTTTTGACAGAGCCTTGCGGCCTTCAAAGGCAGCACCAATGGAAATAAGTGCCAGCGGGGATGCCATCACCCCCAAATTAGAAATGGTTTTATGTACCATTTTGGGAAAGGTAATATTAAAATAAGAGGCAACCAATCCCAGTAGGATACCGATAATAATGGGATTGGTAAGTACACCGATACATGCCTTACGAATATTTTCCAGTCTCTTTGCAGAAGCATCATCTCCTATCGTATCTATTAACGCTTTTGTTGTATCCTGTTTTTTGGACAAGCGGCTCTCTACGATTTCCCTGCTTTCAAAGGTTAGGATAATCACTGCAAATACATTATATAACGGTACTGAGCCGATGATCATCAAAGGTGCCATTCCTGCGGTTCCGTAAATATTCTGGATAAATGCAATGCCTAGAATTGCCGCACTGCTGCGGTACGCGCACTGTACAAATGAGCCTACCATTTTTTTGTCTGCCAGCAATTTTCTGGCCAGAAACCAGATTGCCAAAATGGACGCGAGAGTTGCGATGAAACAAAATATCACATATCGACTATCGAAGTTCCTGCGGATATCCGTGTCTGCCAGGTCTAAAAATACCATACATGGCAGACAGACTTTAAATACAAATTTATTTGTGACATTAGCAAAATGTATGTCTATGATTCCTATGCGCTTCAGCACCTGTCCGATGACCATCACGGCAAACACCGGCACAGTGGCATTTAAGCTGAATATAAAGCTATCCAAAGTATTATCCTCTTTCTTTACGATGTTTCTTTTCCTCTTGTATTATCTCTTGGAAACGATTCATCTCCGATGCAATCACACCACTTAAAGCCAGCATGGAAATCAGGTTGGGAATTGACATTAAGGCATTGGCAATGTCTGAAAAAGTCCATGCAATCTGCAGAGTAGTTGTAGCACCTACAAAGGCAATCAATGAGAAAAATATACGATATACCATATTGTATTTGTGTGTTCCAAAGAGATATTCAAATGCTTTTTCACCATGATACTCCCATCCGAGAATTGTGGAGAAGGCAAACAATGCGATACTGATACAGACGAGCCATCCGCCCGGCTTGCCCAGCACTGTCTTGAAAGCGAGAATTGTCAATGGGGAGCCAATCACCACATCCTGTCGCTCGTAGGAGCCGTCTTCCCGGAATATATACTTGTTTCCGCCATTATCCGTGAAAGTCATGTTCGTTGGCTGGAAGTGTGTAGTGCTTTGAAGCTGTGGCATTGCACCATCAACATAGCGTAACTGCAATGTATCAGCATCGTTATCCGGTGTCAGAGTGAGTCCTTCCTCGTCAGGCTCTATTGTATAATTTATAGTGGTCGTTTTTTTATCTTCCGTAGAGCTGATGCTGATACCGGCAGATAGCGAATTTTCGGAGGAAATATAGGAAATATAAGAATAACTGCCGGTAGCCGCAGTTTCCGTGGTTCCCAGTACACCGGAGCTGGCGATACAGAGTCCGGTAATGGTGCATACTACCAAAGTATCCCAGAATGTTCCGGTCATGTTAATGTATCCCTGGCGTACCGGGTCGTTAGTAGAAGCAGCGGCAGCCGTAATCGCGGCAGAGCCCATGCCGGCTTCATTGGAGAAAACACCACGGGCAACACCGAAACGAATAGCCTGTGTCATGGCAGCTACGATACTGCCGCACATACCACCGCTAATTGCTTTTACGGAGAACGCCATCTTAAATATCATCGTCACACCGGCAGGTACGTTGGAGATATTGCCGATGATGACGATAATCGCAGCAATCATGTAAAATACTGCCATCAGCGGAACCACTACCTGTGAAACTTTTGAGATGGATTGGATACCGCCGATAATGATAATCAAAGCCAATACGGTAATCACGATACCGGTTATCAATGTAGGAACATGAAAGGTAGAATACAGTGCGCCGGAAATGGAATTTGCCTGTGTCAGATTACCGATTCCGAAGGAGGCGATTACTGCAAACAGTGCGAAAAGCCACCCCAGTACGGCACCAAGCTTTTTATTCGTAAAGGCTTTTTTCATCGTGTACATGGGACCGCCGGACATTTCGCCCTGCTCGTTCACCTCGCGGTATTTAATAGCAAGCATACATTCGCTGAATTTGGAGGTAAGTCCAAAGGCGGCGGAAATCCACATCCAGACTAAAGCCCCGGGGCCTCCGGACACCATGGCAGTCGCCACACCTACGATATTGCCTGTGCCTATAGTGGCAGCCAGTGCGGTTGTCAGCGCGGAAAACGGAGAGACGTCTCCGTCACCTTTTTTCTGGCGTGCTTCCTTGCTCAGTACGCTGCGCAAGGCGTAAGGCAGATTGCGCCAGCACAACGCCTTCGTGCGAATTGTCAAAAAGATACCGGTCCCCACCAATAAAACTAACATGACCGGTCCCCATACAAAATCATCAATAACTGTTAATAATTCGCCCAAGTTATTTATAAACGCTTTCATTGTTCCCTCCCGTTTACTACAATTCATATGCGGGAAGCCCCTTCGGGACAAAATCGGGCACCGCCCATTCCCGCATATGAGTCATATCTCTATACAAAATAATATCACAATATAGTTTATAGTGTCAAAAAGTAGAAAATGTGTTATAATTTAATTTTGGAAACCAATTACATATAGGATTCGGGTACGCCTTTGCGGCACCTAAATCCATATAGGAGACGGATATGAAAAGAAAAAATACGCCTCACGGGGGGCTACACATCATAATAGTAGGATGTGGCAAGGTGGGGGAGACCCTGACAGAACAATTAACAAAAGAAGGACATGACATCACGCTGATAGATAAGGATGCGGCAAAGTTAAACGACTTGTCTAATTTATATGACGTGATGGGGATTGTGGGAACGGGTGCCAGCTACAGCATACAGATGGAAGCAGGCATTGAGGAGGCAGATTTGCTCATCGCAGTAACGGATTCTGACGAGTTGAACCTGCTGTGTTGTACAGTGGCAAAGCGCGTTGGTAACTGTGCAGCCATTGCCCGCGTCAGAAACCCTGATTATAGTGAGGAGATTCCTTACCTGCGGGAAAAATTGGGGCTGGCGATGATCATTAATCCGGAACAGGCGGCAGCCCACGAGGCGGCACGGTTATTGTATCTTCCTACAGCACTGGAAGTACACCCCTTTGCCCACGGGCAGGCGGAGATGGTGAAGTTTAAGATTCCCGAAAAAAGTGTTCTGGACGGCATGTCGATAGCAGAAACGGGTCGTAACGGTCTTTCTGCCAAAATTCTGATTTGTGGCGTGGAGCGCGAAGAAGAAATGGCAATTCCCGATGGAAGCTATGAGCTGAAGGCGGGAGATATGATTTCCTTTGTAGCCTCCCGGAAAGATGCAAAAGCCTTTTTGGAAAAAATCGGACTGCAGACACGACAAGTTCGCGATACAATGATCATCGGCGGTGGAAAGGCAGCATATTATCTGGCGAAGCGACTACTGGATGAAGGTATCCAGGTGAAATTGATTGAGAAGGATACAGCCCGCTGTGAGGAGCTTACGGTATTACTGCCTGAGGCAATCATAATCAACGGAGACGGCACGGATACAGAGCTTTTGAAAGAAGAAGGCATTGATTATATTCAATCTTTTGTACCGCTGACGGGAATCGACGAGGAAAATGTGTTGTTGACACTCCATGCTCGCACGGTTTCCGATGCAAAACTGGTTACGAAGATTAATCGAATCAATTTTAAGACGGTAATCAATGAGCTGGATTTGGGAAGTGTTTTGTATCCGAAGTACATTACGTCGGAGGCAATCATCGCATATGTGCGAGCAAGGATGGCTTCCCTCAACAGTAATGTGGAGACATTGTATCACTTGTTTGACTCCCGGGCAGAAGCAGTGGAATTTCTCGTGCGGGAGGAATCTCCGGTGACAGGAAAACCATTAATGGAATTAAAACTGAAAACCGATTTGTTAGTGTCCTGCATTTTCCGCAACGGAAAAATCATTATTCCGTCCGGAAATGATTGTATCATGGTAGGGGATACTGTCCTGATCGTGACAGCACATACGGGGCTGGGTGATTTACAGGATATTTTAGCTTAGAAAACAGACAGGCTGGTGTTTGTGACATTTCGGAATGGAGGCAACGATGAATTATTCGGCTATCCGGTATATCTTAGGCTATGTATTGATGATAGAGGGCGTATTGTTATTATTGCCCTTTCTCATTGGCGTGATATATTGGGAAGAACAAGGAAAATGGTATTTAATTACTGCGCTCGTATGCATTATTATAGGATTTCTGATTACGCGGAAAAAGCCAGACAATTTTTTGTTTTACCTCAAGGAAGGTTGTGTGGCAACAGCGTCAAGCTGGATTTTGCTAAGTATATTGGGAGCACTGCCCTTCTGGCTGTCAGGAGAAATACCTAAGATTGAAGATGCCCTGTTTGAGACGGTATCCGGCTTTACAACGACCGGTGCCAGTATATTAAGCGATGTGGAGCGTTTATCCCACTGTGCGCTATTCTGGAGAAGTTTTACACATTGGATTGGCGGCATGGGTGTGCTTGTTTTTTTGCTGATGATCATTCCCCTCGGTGGGGGCTCCAATATGAACCTGATGCGCGCAGAGAGCCCGGGACCATCTGTAGGCAAGTTAGTTCCCCGCATTAAGTCTACGGCGCAGATTTTGTATGTCATTTATTTCGGCATGACAGTAGTGGAGTTGATTTTGCTGCTTCTTGGAGGAATGCCGCTTTTTGATTCCGTCACTTTGAGTTTCGGTACAGCGGGGACGGGTGGTTTCGGCATTAGGAACGACAGCATTGGCGGGTACTCCCCTTATGTACAATGGGTGATTGCTATTTTCATGCTTCTCTTTGCCGTTAATTTCAATGCGTATTATATGATTCTCTTAGGCAAATGGAAAAAAGGAATTGCCATGGAGGAAGTGCGTTGCTATTTCATTATTGTATTTGCCGCCATAGCAATTATATTCTGTAATATATTGGAATTAGTCGGAAATGTGGGAGATGCCCTGCGTCACGCATCCTTTCAGGTAGCGACTCTTATATCTTCTACCGGATATTCCACTACCGATTTTGACCGGTGGCCTCAGACGGCAAAAATGGTACTGGTTTTATTGATGCTTATCGGTGCCTGTGCGGGAAGTACCGGAGGTGGCATCAAGGTCTCCCGTATTGTTATACTGGTGAAAACAGTTGCCAAGGAATTGCACTCATACATTCATCCGAAGAGTATACGCAAGGTTAATTTTGAATACAAACCGGTCGCTCATGAGGTGGTGCGTGCTACGAATGTATTTTTTGTAACCTTTATGTTGGTTTTCACCGCATCCGCTTTTCTGATATCTCTGGAGGGAAAGGATTTGGTGACCACATTTACTTCTGTGTTGGCTTGTTTCAATAACATGGGACCGGGCTTGGCATTAGTAGGACCCACTCAAAACTTTGGTCCGTTTACGCCTTTTAGTAAATTGGTCTTTATGTTTGATATGATTGCCGGACGTTTGGAGTTGTTTCCGTTGTTGATTTTGTTCCATCCGGCTTTGTGGAAAGATGCCATACTGCATCATAAATAAGAAAGAGTTTCGCAAGCGAAACTCTCCGCCTGCGGCGGGTTGCTGAAAGCAACATTTTCATATCCGCCGAAGTGCGATTCTCACGGAGTGTTTTTTACTTAATAGGAAACTCTATCTTATAGCATTGCGTCAGCTAATGCTTCCAGATTTGGCATGTCGCTGTCCTTTAATGTGGACATAATGGTAACGGTAGGTTCTACAATTGTTACATTTTTCAGGGTTTCCAGAGTTGCCTTCATCGCGCGGGCAGCGGTTGGTCCCCAAGAGCCATTTTCCAAGACACCTACTTTGCGGTTTTGGTATGCTTTACTCTGCAGATGATGCAGGAAGTCCTGCATACAGGGGAATACACCACCGTCGTAGCTCGCTGCTGCAACGATCATACGGTCATAGCGGAATGCATCCTCGATGACTTCTGCCATATCTTCTCTAGCCAAATCGCTGACCACTACTTTTTCGGCACCTTTCTGTCGAAGGATTTCTCCCAGTTTTTCAGCAACTACACCGGTATTTCCGTGAATGGAAGCATAGGCAATCAGGATGCCTTTGCTCTCCGGCTCGTAACTGCTCCATGTATTGTAAAGATCGAGATAGTATCCCAGGTTTTCCTTTAGGATAGGACCATGCAACGGGCAAATCATGGAAATATCCAGCCCTGCTGCTTTTTTCAGTAATGCTTGTACAGAGGCACCATATTTTCCTACGATATTGAAATAATATCTGCGTGCTTCACATGCCCAGTCTTCATTCTCTGTCAGTGACAGTGCGCCAAATTTGCCGAAGCCGTCTGCAGAGAACAGAATCTTTTCACTGCTTTCATAGGATACCATAACTTCCGGCCAGTGTACCATTGGTGCCATGACAAACGTTAAGGTGTGGCTTCCCAGACTCAGTGTGTCGCCTTCCTTTACCGTCAGAGTACGTCCCTCCAATGGAAAGTCAAAAAACTGCGGCATCATTTGAAATGTTTTTTCGTTTCCCACCAGTGTAACGTCAGGGAAAAGTTCTACTAACCGGGCAATACTTCCGGCATGGTCCGGCTCTAAATGCTGTACGACCAGATAGTCCACCTTGCGTCCGCCCAATGCGTTCATAAGGTTGGCTTCCCATTCTTCCATGCCACGCTTGTCCACGGTATCCATCAGAGCCACCTTATCATCCAGAATGACATAAGAATTATAAGAAACACCCTCCGGAACAACATACTGGCTTTCAAATAAATCGATGGTGGTGTCATCAACACCGATATACTTAATAGAATCTGAAATCGTAATATTCATAATCAATCCTCCATATTACATTATTTTTGTAGTATTATTATTTTGCTCAGATAACATTCGTTCTAAAGTATAGCACAAGTATCTTCCATTTCCTAGTAGAATTTCACAATTCATATTACAAATGATATACTTAGCGCACCTGAACGCTTATTCTCACGTGATTACTATATAATTTTTGACTATTAATGCATGAATCGTAAATAGGAAAAAATTGGAACTGCTTTATTATCATAATTCTTTTTTGTCGTGAGAAAATAGTATTGTAACTATTTCAAGACAGGGCATAGATTATCTTTGCTTCCTAATCTTGTTATTGTAATATCAATGTGCGCATTTTATGCGAAGAAAAGAGGTTAATTATGGCAAAGTCATCTAGTAATCAGACAAGCAACAGTGTAAATTCTGCACAGAATACCGGAAGCTACAATACAAGCAACAAGAGTTCTAATAAGAGTTCCAACAAGGCGTCTAACAAAGCTTCCAACAAGAGTTCTAACAAGTCTTCTAATAAGACATCTAACTCTACTAACAGTGCTGATAACTGCAACTAAAAACGCATTTCTTGGTTTGTTGTGGAAATAAGAGAAGCAGATTTCCGGAATTGTGTAGAGATGTGAAGGAAATAAGGTATTGAGAAAACGGAGGGTCTTTCTATGCCCTCCGTTTTTTGTCTTTCAATCCGTGAAGGAAACCTCGTTGGATACATAGCACCGTACATGAGAAATTTTCATATATTATTAGTGAAACATGATAAAGCGCTGCATCGAAAATTACTTTGTCCAAATTGTAAAGATACGCGCAGAAATGAGGGAAGATTATGCACATAAAAATAATTTCCTGTGAGACACTGAAGGAATATCTGGAAAGGGAGGATTGTTTACTTATTGATTTACGGGAACAGGAGGATTATGAGAAGGGGCATTTACCCGGAGCATTATGGGCAGATTGGGAATTGTTAGAGGAAAATATACAGGACATATTATCTGACAGAGAACATGATGCCAAGCATATTATCTTGTACTGCGACAGGGGAAATATCAGTCTCATGACAGCAAGGGACTTAGCACGCCACGGATATCCGGTCATCAGTCTGGGCGGTGGATATATGCGGTGTGGCACAAGATTTCCGGTAGCCTAGCATAACGGTATCTATCTGAACCCTGATTCGTTCCCGGCTGGAGTCAAATAGTGCCGCCATTCAGATTCCGTGTTTGCGGCTGGAGGGAAATAGTGCTGCCGTCCGGATTTCGTATTTGTAAACTGGATGGCTAATATTGGTTGACAACACAAACATTCCATGGCATGATGATTTAGAGTTGATTCGGGTGCAGGAAACCAGACATGATGGCGCAGGACGAACAGGATTTAGCACCATTATACCGGAATCAGAGCTTTGATTTTGCAGGAAATGGGGTGAATGCAAGGTGATACAGGCAGAAAATGTGACATACGAATATATGCGTAGAGATAGTGACGGTGAGGTGCTGGAAGTGACACAGGCATTGAAAGGACTGTCGCTCCATGTGAAGCCGGGAGATTTTGTGGTCGTGCTTGGGGCGAATGGCTCCGGGAAATCTACCTTTGCCAAACATCTCAATGCCTTGCTCACAGCGGGAGAAGGTACAGTATTTGTGGATGGTATGGATACCCGCGACGAAACAAAGGTCTTGCAAATTCGCCAGACTGCAGGAATGGTTTTTCAAAATCCGGACAATCAGATTGTTGCCGGAATCGTAGAGGAAGATGTGGCATTCGGACCGGAGAATATAGGTGTACCCACAGCGGAAATATGGCAGCGTGTGGAGGAGAGCCTGAAAAGTGTAAATATGTATGCGTACAGGCAGAGCTCACCGAACCACCTCTCCGGCGGGCAAAAGCAACGGGTAGCTGTCGCAGGCGTTTTGGCTATGCGTCCGAAATGTATCGTGTTGGACGAGCCTACGGCAATGTTGGACCCAAAGGGCAGACGCGCCGTGTTGGACTCCATACATCGATTAAACCGGGAAGAAAACATTACGATTATTCTCATTACCCATTATATGGAAGAAGCTGTGGATGCAGATTATGTGTATGTTTTGAGAGATGGGGAAGTGGTGTCCGAGGGGACACCCCGGAAAATATTTGTGCGGACGGAGATGTTGGAAGATTGCCATCTCACTGTGCCGGAGATTACCCGTATAGCGAAGGGATTGGGAGATGCAGGAGTGCCTGTACCACCGGATGTATTGTCGGAGGAGGAACTGGTGCAGTGGTTAGTCAATTGGAAAGCCAATAAGATTCGTTGATTGAGAAAAGCGTCCGGCTGAATTAGGATTCGGGAGCGGGAAGCTCTTTTGATTCAGTGGAGCAATAGATTGCGAAATGGAGAACAAAATGGCATTGATTTTACAGGGTGTCAACTATATTTACGGCATGGGAAACGGTCAGGAATACCATGCTGTGAAAAATGTTGACTTGCAAATACAAGACGGAGAGTTTATCGGGCTGGTAGGGCACAGCGGTTCCGGAAAATCCACATTGATTCAGTTGATGAACGGATTGCTGCGCGCGACGAGCGGTAGTATATACTGGGATGGACAGGATATTTATGATAAAGGGTTTTCCATGAAACGCTTACGGGGAGAGGTAGGGCTGGTGTTCCAATATCCGGAAAATCAGCTTTTTGCGGACTCTGTAATCAATGATGTGGAATTCGGTCCGCGCAATTTAGGTCTGCCTAATTTGGAGGTGGAGTTGCGCTCCTTTCAAGCGTTAAAGGAAGTAGGCATCGGGGAGGACTTGCTGGATGTATCCCCTCTGGCGCTATCCGGCGGGCAGAAACGGCGGGTGGCGATTGCGGGTGTGTTGGCGATGGAGCCGAAATTGCTGATACTGGATGAGCCCATGGCAGGGCTTGACCCACAGGGAAGGCAGGAAATGCTTGGGCTGTTCAGTCGCATACATAAGGAAAAGCAGATATCCGTTCTACTGGTGTCTCATAACATGGACGATGTTGCCAGGTATGCAGAGAGAATTCTCGTGATGAATGAGGGAGAGATTGTCTTAGACGGAGAACCACGAAAAATATTTCAGTACGAGGAGCAATTGAGACAAATCGGTTTGGGAGTGCCACAGGCGACCAGTCTCATACATCGCATCGAAAAACAGGTGGGAGTCCGGCTGGACAGTGCCATAACACCGGAAGAAAGTGTGGCAGCAGTATTAAAATGGCTGGAAATATAGCATTCATTGAACTATGTAGGTTGTGCGGAAAGTCCCTTTCCACATAATCTTCACATCGGAGAGGAAAACTATGATACGGGATATTACGATAGGACAATATTTTAGGACGAACTCCCTTCTTCATCGGATGGACCCACGGGTAAAAATCGTGGGAACATTGGTATATGCAGTGTCTCTGTTTTTTATAAAAGACTATATTAGTTTTGCGGTGGCAGCAGTTTGTTTTTGCTTTATCGTCCGGCTTTCCAGGGTGCCTTTTCGCTTTATCATAAAAGGCTTGAAACCGGTGTTTGTCATGTTGTTATTTACCGCGGTATTACAACTGCTTTGCACATCCGGAGATGACCTGGTTCATTTCGGAATCGTGCATATTACCATACAGGGAGTGCATCAATCGGTTTTCATGCTTTTCCGGCTGACACTGTTGATTATGGGGTCTTCGATGATGACACTCACCACCACGCCCAATCAGTTGACAGACGGAATTGAGAAACTGTTGCGCCCCTTAAATCATATTCGGGTGCCGGTAGGTGACCTCGCCATGACGATGTCCATCGCACTGCGCTTTATTCCCATCCTGATTGAGGAATTGGATAAAATCATGAAAGCACAGCTTGCCAGAGGAGCGGATTTAGAAAGCGGAAATCTCATTCAACGACTGAAAAACATGGTTCCTCTTTTAGTGCCATTATTTTCATCGGCAATACGGAGAGCAAATGAATTGGCATATGCCATGGATGCACGCTGTTACCACGGTGGGAAAGGACGAACGAAAATGAAACCGTTGCAGTATACACAGAGGGATTATGTAACATATATGGTTATATTTTTATATGTAGCAGGATTGGTGATCGTAGCTTATGGAAAGGCATGGATAGTATCGTGAAACGGATAAAATTAGTAGTGGCATATGATGGGACGGCATACCACGGCTGGCAGATACAGCCGGGTGCGGTTACGGTAGAGGGTGTGTTAAACCGGGCAATTTGCGAACTGACGGGAGAGGATATTCAGGTGGTGGGAGCCAGCCGCACGGATGCAGGGGTACACGCCAGGGGAAATGTCGCCGTATTTGATACAGATTCCCAAATTCCCGGAGAAAAGTTTTCGTATGCGTTGAATCAACGTTTGCCGGAGGATGTCATTATCCAGTCATCGGAGGAAGTGACGGCTGATTTTCATCCCCGTCATCAGAATTGTCGAAAAACATATGAATATACTATTTTGAACCGGAAATTTCCACTGCCGGAATATCGCCACACAGCGCACTTTTATTATGGCACTCTGGATGTGAAAAAAATGAATGCGGCTGCGGAGGCTTTTGTAGGGGAACATGATTTTGCTGCTTTTTGTTCGGCAGGAGCACAGGTACAGACTACCGTGCGGGAAATATATTCTCTCCGTGTGACGAGGGAGCCGGAAGATTTAATTAAAATTCGTGTTCAGGGGAATGGATTCCTATATAATATGGTTCGGATTATTGCCGGAACCTTGATTCAGGTGGGACAGGGACGAATCAATGTGTCCGAAATATCGGACATTATTGCGTCTTGTGACAGAGGACAGGCGGGACCTACCGCACCTGCCCGGGGATTAAAATTAGTGGAGATAATTTATGAATAAGAAAATAGTTTTAGTGTACGCAATGGAAGCGGGAAAACGTAAATTGCTGAAAAGGGCATTGGCACCCTTAGGCATTTCTGTGCAGGAGGTGTTACAGTCTCAATATGCATTGTCAGTAGGGGAACTTGCCTTAGGGAAAAATCCGGGCGGGGCGTCACTGAGCAGTATGCCCCAAGGCAGCGGAGCTGCGCTTGGCTCCCGGGCGATTGGGGAGATGACAGTGTTTAGCGGAGTGACACCGGATGAAATGGATCGTGTGATTGATGCGTTAAAGGAGGCGGGGTTACAAATACCACTCAAGGCAACAGTGACGATGTACAACGTGTCGTGGACGGGATACGCTCTGTTTCAGGAGTTGTCCAGAGAGCATCAGGAAATGCAAAAATAAAGACTATAAAAAATGGTAAATACAGAAATAAATACAGAAATAAATACAGAAAATCTGCACATATAAAAATATAGTGCATAAAAATCCTGCACATACAAAAACTGACTGGAAAACCAGTCAGCATTTGCGGCAGTTCATATCGTTCTGTATATGTAATTTTCCAAACGTTGTCAATTAATATTTTGCAACGCCATCTTCTTTTTCGTGGAGATATTTTTCTTTTGTAGCCATACCTCCCCGGATGTGCCGTTCTGCTTTATTCACATTCAGCACCCGACGTACTTCGTCTGCCAGTGCGTGGTCAATAGCCGGAAGGCGCTCGGTCACGTCCTTATGTACGGTGCTCTTGCTTACCCGGAAAACACTGGCAGTCTGGCGGACGGTGGTGCCGTTTTCCACGATGTAGTGTCCGATTTCCAGTGCTCTTTTTTCAATATCCTCTCTCAAAGGAACTTCCTCACTAAACTTGTTTCTACAGTCTATGCAAGGATGGGGGAGAGTATTACACCGGATTGGAGGGAGGATTATTATCTCAGATATTCATGTAAAATTTTAAACACCATACTGATATCCAGAGGCTTGGTGATGTGGCTGTTCATACCGCACTTTAAGGCAAGGGCTTTGTCTTCCTCAAAGGCATTGGCGGTCATCGCTATAATAGGCATGGTGGCAACATCCTTGCGCTCCATGCTGCGGATAGCTACCACTTCCTCATAACCGTCCATCACAGGCATCTGAATGTCAGTAAGAATAATGTCATAATAATATTCCTCAGATTTCTCCACCATATGTACCGCATCGGAACCATCTACTGCCATTTCCACTGTAAATCCCGATTCCTGCAATATCTCTGCTGCAATCTCACGATTCAGTTCATTATCCTCTACTAAAAGCACACGCTTGCCGCTGAAGTCTTTGTCAGTAAAACTCATCTCTGCTGTATTTTCCTCCGTAAGATGATTTGCTTTCAGCAGTGCACTCTTTAAATCTGACATAAACAGGGGCTTAGTACAGAATGCAGTGATACCGGCTTCCCTTGCCTCCTTCTCTGTATCCGACCAATCGTAAGCTGTCAATATAATAACGGGAATATCATCTCCTGCTGTCTTACAGATATTTCGGGCAGTCTCTATGCCACTCTGCTCTGACATATTTAAATCCAGAATATAAGTGTGGAAGGGATCCTGTTCATCATATGCCTGACGGGCGCGCAGCACAGCGTCTTTGGCAGAGGTTGTCCACTCGGAACGCATACCAATCTGTCCCAGCAGACCGGCAACGCTGTCACAGGTGTCAGCGTCATCATCTACCACAAGGGCACGAAGTCCTTCCAGTTCTACAATATTTTGACTGGTATCGCTGCTCTCCTGCAGTTTAAGGTCCAGAGTGATTACAAATTCAGTTCCTTTTCCTTTCACGCTGTTTACGTTAATGGTACCACCCATGATTTCCACGAGCTTTTTGGTAATTGACATACCAAGTCCTGTTCCCTCGATTCCCGACTTGAGAGTGCTGCTTTCCCGCTCAAAAGGTTCAAATAAATGTTCCATGAACTCGCTGGACATACCGATACCCGTATCCTTAATGGAAAACTCATAAGTGCCGTAGCCCT
>JAFLTA010000043.1 GCA_022510685.1 Lachnospiraceae bacterium
TGAAAGCAACGACGCTATTTCGCTCTAGCCGGGGACGAAACAGGGTTCAGATAGGGATCGTTATGCTAGTATAACGAATTGCAATTAACGTAACTGTATTCTTGCAAAGTACCTCGCCTGCATTCCGGCGACTTAGCGCCAGTCGATATCAATTTCTTTATACGGCGAGTATCCTGTGTGCAAGTTTTTGACGGCAATATTTTTCTCTCCGTCAAGATGAAATTCATATAGATTATAGGAGCCTTGTTCGTATTGAAAATCCTCGCCGTTATCCTGATAATGTCGGTATGGTGATACGTTACCCTGACTGTCCGGATAAACCAATAAGCGGAGTGTGTCAATGTTATCGGGTTCAATGGACTGCATGGCGGGATAGTTGGGAATGATACTTCCGCTCAGTATATACATAGGGCACATATCCGGTGGTGCCTCCCGAAGAATATATTTGCCGCCTTCGATGCGTACGCCGGTCCAATAGTCCACCCATTCTCCTTCCGGCAGATATACCGCGCGACTGCGTGCTCCCTGATCGGTGATGGGAGCTACGAGGACGCGATCGCCAACCAAGTATTCGTCATTACATTCAAAAACAGCAGGGTCCTTAGGGTAGTGTAATACCAGAGGACGGAGTAAAGGAAGACCCGTAACGGTCTCCTCATAGCACAAGTCATACATATATGGAATAAACCGGTACCTGAGGTCGACATACTTCCGGTAAATTTCCAAAGTGGTTTCGTCAAACTGCCACGGTTCTTGTCTGCGGGTATATTTTGCACTGTGATTCCGGAACAAAGGCGCAAAGCAGCTGGCCTGTATCCAACGACACAATAATTCCGGGGTAGTATTGGCTCCGAAACCGCCGATATCTGTACCGATTAATGGCATTCCGGACATTCCCAGATTTAACAGTTGTGGGATAGACATCTTCAGGTGTGACCAAAGACTTTGATTATCACCGGTCCATGCCGTGGAATATTTCTGGCTGCCACTGTAGCATGCGCGGGTAATTACAAATGGACGCTTTGAGTCCAGCCGTTTCCAACCTTCGTAAGTTGCCTTTGCCATAAGGTGACCATATACATTATGCACATCGCTGTGGGTGAGCGACGCAGTGTCCGGGTCTCCGGGAAACACGACATCATCGGGCAATGGACCATTAAAACTTGCCGGTTCGTTCATGTCATTCCAGATGCCCCGGATTTGATGCTTCATTTGGAATGTGATTTGGTCACCCCACCATTGTCGGACTGCTTCCGAAGTAAAATCCGGGAATACGGAATCTCCCGGCCATACTTTGTTTTCGTACACATCGCCGTCCGAAGTCATGGCAAAATAGCCCTTCTGAATGCCTTCTTCATAGAGTGGATAGCCTGTCTCCACTTTGACGCCCGGGTCAATGATTGTTACCAGCTTTATGCCCATGTCGTTAAGGCGGTCAGACAAAACCGTCAAATTGGGGAAGCGGTCATTATCGTTAGTGAACACTTTGAAGTCTTCCATATAGTCAATGTCTAAATGGATAGCATCACAGGGGATGTTATTTTTTCGGAAGTGTTGTGCCACAGACAATACCTCGTCCTGCGTGGAGTAACTCCAGCGGGACTGATGGTATCCCAATGTCCACAATTGCGGCAGAGGAGCGCGTCCGGTCAATTCCGTGTAGGACGCAATGATTTCCGGCAGAGTACCGCTCATAAAAAAGTAGTCCATTTCGCCGGCGGTTGCGGAAAAACAATAATAAGCGTTGTCTTCATAACCCATATCGAAGAAAGATTTGTGAGGATTGTCTGCAAAAATACCATAGCTGTATTCTGTACAGTGAACCATGAAAAAGGGGATGGACTTGTAAAGCGCCTTAAATGTAGGGTTTTCTACGTGAGGATGAGGCAGATCGGAATTCCACATCATATAGTCATAGCCCCGTTTGTTAAGGAAACCGGTTTTGTCTCCCAGACCGTAGATGCATTCCCCGTCAGAAAGTGCTTTGCGGACTTGATAAGAATATGACCGGTTTTCTTCAGGGACGACATGTCCTTCTTGTGCCAGTTGGTCTCTCTCTTGGGGAGTCATTGTTTCCGGAGCGGGGACGCTGCCTGTGTAATCGGCACAAAGCAGTTTGCCATCGGCATCATATATATCAATAAACAGAGCATTGTCAACACGAATGCAGAGATACTCGGTGTATAGAAATACAAACCCATCTTTTTCCTCTATGCGAAAAGAGCCTTTGGCAGTGGGCAGTTTTTCAATGGCATAGGAATCATGGACATGGAGCTTTTTGGTATGAATGCGCAAGGTTTGGTGGGTAATTGCCTCCAGGGTCAGTGATTTCCCGAATAAGGGTGAGTCCTCGGCAGCAAGCTTTGTGCCGTCAAAAGTGATGGATGTATTATCGGCTGACAAAGTATAGTTCATGACAGTTTCCTCCTGTGTGCGTTTGTGTCATATAATATAATCACAATCATAACACAATTTTGGTATGTAAAATAGATATATCATGCAGATTGCAAAGATTTCCATTGGAGAGGGGAACATGAAGAAAAGCGGTTTATTCGGAAAATGATACCGGCAAATCCGTATATTCCGTCTTTATCACGATATACGGATAGGAGGAGCGCTCATCGGTCTCCTCAGTCTGTGGACCGAAAAGCTCCGAATCGAAATATAAACCGTCCTGCGTTTTGCAGAAATCATGTATCACGATTTCATAGCCGCTGCAAGCTTGTTTGCCATAGCCTTTTACGACATATAAGTACACTTGATCGGAAAAAGTTAATGAAAACGGCTTTTCTTTACGGGCATCCACTAACTCCTGGAGTTCTTCGGGAATGTCTGAACCGGTTACGATGGTAAACTCTACATCAGCGGTTTTTTCCGGTTTTTGTTGTTTGGAGCAGCCGCTAAAAAGTCCTATAAATAATGAAAATGTGAGAATAACAATTATTTTTTTTCGCATGGGGAATTCCTCCGGATTGCTGTGAATATTTTTCAAACCGCCTGTTGGCATAGTTTTCGGAAACTGTTTGGTTCAATATATGATGCAAAATATAATTATATTCGATTTGATTTTTGACCTGTAATAGTATATAATTAGGCGTGCAAGCTATATGTTTTGGACGCAGTTGTGTCCATCTTACAGTTACGGCATAAGTGAGGAGGGCTGACAAGCTATGAAGGAAATCAACAAAGACGAATTTAAGAAGGAAGTGGAAGATTACGTTAAAGTGCTTTTCCGCAAAAAAATCAAGGAAGCCGATCAGCAGCAATTGTTTCAGGCAGTGTCCTATGCGGTAAAAGATTTTATCGTTGACCAGTGGATGGCCACACATAGAACCTACGAGGAACAAGATGTGAAATCGGTGTACTATCTCTCTATGGAATTTCTGATGGGACGTACTTTGGGAAATATTATTATTAACCTGAAGGGAAATAGTGCAATTAAGGAGGCAATTGAAGAACTGGGATTAGATTTGGATGTCATTGAGGATCAGGAGCCGGATCCTGCTCTTGGTAATGGTGGTCTGGGACGATTGGCAGCCTGTTTCTTGGATTCCCTGTCAACTTTAGGATATTCTGCATATGGATGCGGTATACGTTATAGATACGGTATGTTCATGCAGTCCATTGAAAACGGATATCAGGTAGAGAGACCGGATGATTGGCTTAGAAACGGCAATCCATTCGAGATTAAGCGGCCGGAATATGCCGTTGTGGTTAAATTCGGTGGCTATGTAGCTATCCGCAAGGATGAAAACGGTAAGGATCGTTTTGTTCAGGAGGATTATCAATCTGTATGCGCCATTCCGTACGATATGCCGATTGTGGGATACAACAATAACGTGGTAAATACGCTGCGTATATGGGATGCAGAAGCTACAGATACTTTTAACCTGACTTCCTTTGACAAAGGAGAGTATCAGAAGGCTGTGGAGCAGGAGAACCTTGCCCGTACTATCACAGAGGTACTCTACCCCAACGACAATCATATGGCAGGTAAGGAGCTGCGCTTAAAGCAGCAGTATTTCTTTGTTTCTGCTAGTGTACAGCTCGCTGTGGCAAAATATATGGGAAGTCATGAAGACATTCGCAAAATACATGAAAAAGTTTGTTTCCAGCTCAATGATACCCATCCGACGGTTGCAGTTGCAGAATTGATGCGTATTCTGATGGATGAGTATGGATTGGAGTGGGACGAGGCATGGGCAATCACCAACAAGACCTGTGCATATACCAATCATACAATTATGTCGGAGGCTCTTGAGAAATGGCCATTAGAGTTGTTCTCACGTCTGCTTCCTCGTATTTACCAGATCGTCGAGGAGATTAACCGTCGCTTTATTCTGGAAATTCAGGCGGCATATCCGGGCGACAATGGCAAGGTAGAGCGCATGGCAATCATTTATGATGGACAGGTTAAGATGGCACATCTTGCAATTGCAGCCAGCTTCTCCGTAAATGGTGTGGCAAGACTGCATACAGAGATTTTGAAGAATCAGGAATTGAAGGATTTCTATTTGATGATGCCGGAGAAATTCAACAATAAAACAAACGGTATTACTCAGAGACGTTTCCTGTTGCATGGTAATCCTTTGCTGGCTGAATGGGTTACCAAGAAAATTGGTGATGAATGGATTACTAATCTGGCACATATTGACGAGTTGTCCGTATACGCAGATGACAAGTTGAGCCGTAAGGAATTCATGAATATTAAGTACCAGAATAAAGTTCGTCTGGCAGAATACATCAAGAAATACAATGGGATTGAAGTGGATCCACGCTCTATCTTTGATGTACAGGTTAAGAGACTGCATGAGTACAAGCGTCAGTTGTTAAATATTTTGCATGTTATGTACCTGTATAATGAGTTGAAGAAAAATCCGGATATGGATTTCTATCCGAGAACGTTCATTTTCGGTGCAAAAGCTTCTGCCGGTTATCATCGTGCAAAGAGTATTATTAAGTTGATTACCAGCGTGGGAGATGTGGTAAATAATGATAAGTCCATCAAGGATAAGATTAAGGTAGTATTTATTGAGAACTATCGTGTATCCAATGCGGAGATTATCTTTGCGGCAGCAGATGTTTCCGAGCAGATTTCCACTGCCAGCAAGGAGGCATCCGGTACCGGAAACATGAAATTCATGCTTAATGGTGCACTGACTTTGGGAACCATGGATGGTGCCAATGTGGAGATTGTAGAGGAAGTCGGTGAAGAAAATGCGTTTATCTTCGGTCTTTCCTCTGATGAGGTTATTGCGTATGAGCATAACAATGAATATAACCCAAGAGAGATTTATAACTTGGATTCCGATGTGCGTGCGGTACTTACTCAGTTGGTAGATGGTACATATGCACCGGGTAATCCGGAGGAATTCCGTGATATTTACAATTCTCTGTTAGATGGTAACGGTGGTCGTGCAGATATGTACTTTATCCTGAAGGATTTCCGCTCCTACGCAGAAGCACAGAAGCGTGTGGAGGCGGCATATAGAGATGAAGAAAGCTGGGCACGCTCAGCACTTCTCAACACAGCGAAATGTGGTAAATTCTCATCTGACAGAACGATAGAGGAGTATGCGACAGAGTTGTGGAATTTAGAGAAGGTTACGGTGGAAGTACCGGAATAAACCATCCGAAACAGAACATATCCCAGTGAGCTTTTTACTGGAGATTTTATAAAATAATTTATTGAAGGAGGCGGACAATATGAGCATGTTGGCTAGACAGGTGAGTATTCCGGCAAAGGCAAATAACAAAATTGAGTTGAAAGCAATTCCGGGACATTTTGCAACAAATCACTCACACATCAACTATTATCTTGACATTACACCGATTAAGTGTCGTCACATGGAGGCGCAGCTGGCAGCGAAGGAGTTTGTACAGAGATACAAGAGTACCAGCGCTGTAGACACTGTTGTTTGTATGGATGGCTGCGAAGTCATTGGTGCTTATCTGGCAGAGGAGCTTGCGGCAGCAGGTATAATGTCACTGAATTCCAATGAGAATATTAATGTAGTTACCCCGGAGATTACGGGTGGACAGATGATATTCCGTGATAATGTAGAGGGTATGATCATGGATAAGCATGTGGTGCTTCTGCTTGCCAGTGCAACCACAGGTCAGACTATTCAGCAGAGTATTAATGCGATTCGTTACTATGGTGGAATCGTGGAAGGTGTATCTGCAATTTTCGCTGCAGTGGATGAGGTTGCCGGTGTTACCGTGGATTCCATTTATCATGTGGATGATATCAATGATTATCAGAACTATGCTCCGACGGAGTGTCCATATTGCAAGGCGCAGCGTAAGTTGGATGCCATCGTAAACAGTTACGGGTATTCCCGTGTTTAGTATAATGTAGTTGATATATTTTTATAATGAAATGAATATCATCGGTGCTTTATCCCGCCAAGGGATAGAGCACCGCATTTGCTTAAAATGGAGAAAGGATTAGGGGACGATGCCTGTTACTGATTTTTTGGAGAGAAATGCAAAGTTATATCCGGATGAAGTGGCTTTGGTGGAGCTGAATCCGGAAGAAAAAGATACAAGAAGAACAAGCTGGAAGGAGTATGAGCTGATTCAGCCATCCCGCTTTGAGCCTTACCGCAGGGAGATTACATGGGGCGTATTTGATGAGAAGGCAAACCGATTTGCGAATATGCTCGTAAGCCGGGGGGTAAAGAAAGATGATAAAGTTGCCATTTTGATGTATAACTGTCTGGAATGGCTGCCGATATATTTTGGAGTATTAAAGACGGGAGCTATCGCGGTTCCGTTTAACTTTCGTTATGATGCGGAGGAAATTTTATATTGTACAGAACTTGCCGAAGTGGATGTAATGGTATTTGGTTCGCCATTTATCGGCAGGATTGAGGCTCATGCAGAGAGGCTTTGCAAGGGCAGACTGTTGATTTATGTCGGAGATGGCTGCCCTGAATTTGCAGAAAGCTATCATGAGCTTGTTGCAGACTGTTCCAGTCAGCCATTGGATATATCCCTTAGCGAAGATGATTATGCCGCCATTTATTTTTCTTCGGGAACGACAGGATTTCCCAAGGCGATTTTGCATAAACACCGCAGCTTGACCCAGGCGGCAGAGATGGAGCAGAAGCATCATGCTACAGGTAGGGAAGATACTTTCTTATGTATCCCGCCATTGTATCATACCGGTGCCAAATTCCATTGGATGGGCAGTCTGGTGGCAGGGAGCAAAGCGGTATTATTAAAGGGAACAAAACCGGAGAACATATTGTCAGCGGTATCCAGTGAACAATGTACGATTGTGTGGCTTCTGGTGCCGTGGGCACAGGATATTCTGGATGGTCTGGACAGCGGCGAGTATCAGTTGAAGGATTATGAATTATCGCAGTGGAGATTGATGCATATTGGCGCACAGCCGGTGCCGCCTTCATTGATTAAGCGTTGGAAGGAATATTTTCCAAACCACGACTATGATACCAACTATGGTCTTTCCGAATCTACGGGACCCGGTTGCGTACATTTGGGGATGGAAAATATACACAAGGTAGGAGCCATCGGCATACCCGGATATCGTTGGGAATGCAAAATTGTAGACGAAAATGGTAATGCTGTGGAACAAGGGGCTGTGGGAGAATTGTGTGTCAAAGGTCCCGGAGTGATGACATGTTATTACCGTAATGAGGAGGCAACTGCAGAGACGATACGAGATGGCTGGTTGTTTACCGGAGATATGGCAATGCAGGATGAAGATGGATTTTATTTCTTGGTAGACCGCAAAAAGGATGTGATCGTCAGTGGTGGAGAAAATATTTATCCGGTACAGATAGAGGACTTCCTGCGTCGTTTTGATAAGGTGAAAGATGTGGCGGTGATAGGTTTGCCGGACCGACGGTTGGGAGAAAAGACGGCTGCGATTATTGAGATAAAGGACGGCATGGAGTGTGAACAGCAGGAAATTGAGGAGTTTTGCATGGAGCTGCCACGTTATAAACGTCCAAAGGAAATTATTTTCAGCAGTATTCCGAGAAATGCCACCGGGAAAATTGAGAAACCGAAGCTGCGCAAGATGTATGGTGCAGACCAGCTTGTTGCACAGGAAAACCGCGGATAGAAAACAAGAAAGATAGCGGTACAAATAGGCATGAAAACATCGTTTGTTATGTTGAAGTGTGGTCCTTCTTAGGGTGCGATTTTTGCAGCCTTAGAAGGACTTTTCAATCTATAATTCCAACAATTTAACGGCATTTTCGCCGAGAATTTTATTTTTATCCCTGCGGGAAATATCGCATTTTTCGACCACTTCTATGGACTCTCCTTGGTCGCTCCACGGGCTGTCGCTTCCAAGTAGAATGCGATGTGCACCGTGTTTTTTAACAATGCGGGTAAATTGTTCCATAGATAAAGGCGCTCCTTCTCGTTTTGGAGAAGTATGGGAAAAGGAAGTGTCCAAATATACATTTCGCCCTGCAATGTACTCTTCCACTTCATCCCAGCATCCCCACCCGCCCATATGGGCAAGCACCAGTTTTGTGGGATGTAATTCGTCTAAAACGCGGCATATTTTTTTCGGGACAGCTTGCGTGGCACCCGGAAAACCAATATCATAGCCGGCATGCGCTAACGTAATTAAGTTCAATTCTTCGGCACAGCTAATGATTCGCAGGTAACGGACATCGTCAATGTCAGTGCTTTGATAGACAGGATGAATTTTTATTCCCTTGCACCCGTTTTCTTTCAGGGACTGTAATATCTCCCGGTAATTATCGTTTTCCGGATGAATGCCTCCCAAGGAGAGTATTCCCGTTTCCGGAGTAGTGGCATTGATTTCCGCTGCCACACGATTTACGGTCTGGTATTGTTTCTTGCTTGTAGCGACCGGAAGCAGCACAGATAAGTCCACCCCGCATCGCTCCATGGACTGCCTTAACTGTGAAATAGTGCCATCTAAAAAAGCTTTCATATCTGCGCTTTCTTCCAGCTTGGCAATTGCTTTGTCTACGATTTTTTCCGGAAACGTATGTGTATGAAAATCAACGACCATAATAATCCCTCCTGATTGTCGAACTTTACCATACAGTCTGCTGTTTTGTCGATAGTGCAAGATGAAACAGGGTTCAGATAGGATACAATCATTTTCCCAGTGCTGTCTTCTGCGGCACAGTTGTCTCCTTGTCATAGCATGCAAACGCATTGTCGACTAAAGCTTTATCCGGTTTTGGGGTAAACAGACTGACTATAGGTACAATAACCAGTCCTGCTAACATGGCAATGGCACCGCAGTTGATAGGTGACTGCAATATCATCGGAAAGGATTCCCGGAAAAAGATGTTTGCAATCATTAAAATTGAGCTAAAGAGAAAAGATACCCAACAGGAAGCCTTGGTAACCCGTTTTGAGTAGAGGGAATACATAAATGGTGCCAAAAAGGAACCCGCTAATGCACCCCAGGAAACGCCCATGAGCTGTGCGATAAATGTGACCGCACTCTTATACTGGATTAGTGCCAGTATGGAGGAAATCGCAATAAATACCACAACTAAAATACGGATGGATAATACTTGTTTCTTTTCGCTCATATTTTTGATGAAGTTGTCCTTAAGAAAATCAATGGTCAGTGTGGAACTGGATGCAATTACCAGTGAGGATAATGTAGACATGGACGCGGAAAGAACCAAAATGACTACCAGTGCGATCAGTATAGATGGAAGTCCGGAAAGCATGGTAGGGATAATGGAATCAAAACCATTGGCTTCTACATCTATCTGATCCGAAAAGAGCCGTCCGAAACCGCCCAGGAAATAGCATCCACCAGCTACTACAAGAGCGAACAGAGTGGATATGATGGTTCCTGTGGTAATGGAAGCTTCATCTTTAATAGCGTAAAATTTTTGTACCATCTGCGGAAGTCCCCATGTTCCCAGAGAAGTGAGGATAATCACGAACAGTAAATTCAGAGGATCTGGTCCGAAGAAGGATGCAAATATGCCGGGTGTAGAAGACACGCTCTCATCACTCACTTCTGCCAGTCCATTAAGAGCAGCCATAAAGCCGCCTTTGCTCATGAGTACGGCGGCGATAATTGTGACAATTCCAAATAACATGATAATTCCCTGAATGAAATCATTAATGGCTGTTGCCATATATCCACCGGCAATTACATAAATTGCGGTGAGAACTGCCATGATGATAATACAGACGGAGTAGTCGATATTGAATGCCATTCCGAACAGTCGGGATAGTCCGTTATACAGGGAGGCTGTGTATGGAATCAAAAAAATAAAAATGATGACAGATGCCCCTATTTTTAAGGGACGGCTGCCAAATCGCTCGCCAAAAAACTGTGGCATCGTGGCGGAATCCAGATGTTGTGTCATAATGCGGGTGCGTCGTCCTAACACGACCCAGGCTAACAGGGAGCCGATAATGGCATTTCCGATGCCTGCCCATGTGGTGGCAATACCATATTTCCATCCGAACTGTCCCGCATATCCTACAAACACCACGGCTGAAAAATAAGATGTTCCGTAGGCAAAAGCAGTGAGCCATGGTCCCACAGAGCGTCCGCCCAGCACAAATCCATTGACATCTGTGGCGTGTTTACGACAGTATAATCCGATGCCAACGAGCACGGCAAAGTATAAAATTAAAATTGCTAACTTCATGAGTATATTCCTTTCTGAAACAATTTTTTTCGTGTTCTATAATAATACCATATATGCATGACAGGGTCAAAACACCTATTCACATGGGAACAAATCATCGAAAACTTTTTTATCCCTTGAGGATAGAATGTGTTTCTCAAGGGTTTTATCTATGAAGGAGGAAAAATTCTTTCTTCTCAGCATGCTAAGCTTATGTAAGCAAATATTACTAATGTGCCCGGGTACTTTAGTAAAGGAAGGAGGCTCCCGGTGGATTCCATTTGAGGATAGCGAGAATTTATACGATGGGGACGGTTTGATGGAAAGAATCGACCATCGGCTGGCAATAGATCCTGAGGATGTGCAAAAACTGGAAATTAACGGAGATATGTATACACTTGACAGAGTAGATTAAGGAGTGATACCGGAAAATGAGAGGGATGACAGATGTGTAAAATAAATTTTAAGGACAAATGCATTGCCGATAAAACAAATGTATAAAACACCATTTTTTACAAATACTAACAGCACGATTCTGAAGGAAAAAGTATTCAGAAAATTGTAAAAAATGGAGGAAAAAGACTTGAAAGCGACGGGGATCACAAGAAGAATTGACGATTTAGGCAGAGTGGTTATTCCGAAAGAGATTCGCAGGACGCTGCGTATCCGTGAGGGCGACCCGCTGGAAATTTATACAGATCAAGACGGCGGTATTATATTAAAAAAATATTCTACGATGGAGGATATGAGTTCTTTTGCCGGAAAGTACGCGGATGCATTGGCGCAGACGACAGGCTGTATTGTAGCTATCGCTGACCGTGAAAAGATTATTGCAGCATCCGGCGGCGGGCGCAAGGAATTGTTGGGAAAGAACATCAGCAGAGAGTTGGAGCGCATGATTGATGACAGAGAGACGGTTGTTGCTTCCGGGATGGATACAGACTACCGCTCTATCATAGACGAGGGTGAAGTGTTTCTGTATGAGGCAGTCAGTCCTATAATCAGTGAGGGTGATGCTATCGGTGCGGTGATGCTTTTAACTCGAAGTGCACATGAAGCGTTCGGTGAGACGGAGAGTAAGTTGGCTGCTACAGCAGCCAGTTTTCTGGGAAAACAGATTGAGCAGTAAAACATCCCTGTCAATGTATGTATGCAATATAGTCATATATTGCATGAGAGATTAAGTATATTGACAGGGGTTTTGTTTTATGTAATACTTTCTTAAATTAATTAACAATTTTTGGATACAAATGACATCTTAGATGGAGGTACTAATGTTAGATAAACTGCGAGAATATGGTTGCGAAGTAGATGAAGCATTGGAACGATTTGTTGATGATGAGCAATTTTACCGGGAATGTTATAAGGTCTTTTTTTCAGGAGACAGTTTGAAACAGTTGGGAGCAGCATTGGATAAAGGAGATATAGAGGCAGCATTTATCTGCTCTCATACTATGAAAGGTACGGTAGGCAATTTAGGATTAACAACGTTATATGATCAACTTGTTTTGATTGTAGAGCCACTTCGTGAGGGGAAGATGGATGGGGTGATGCTTGCCTATGAGATGCTTTGTACAGAATGGGAAAAATTTAGTATATTGGCATAAAATGAAACGTATGTCAAAGTATAATTCGATTCTACAGATGTAGAATATACAAAAAAATAAAAAAAAATACATTTTTTGGAAGAAAATTCATGAAAAACCTTGACAAATGGTCATAATAAGCGTATAAGTAGATATGTAAATTTTTACGGAAATATTAATTTTTTGAGGAGGATTAAGTCCATGAACAAAACAGAATTAGTAGCAGCGATGGCTGAGAATGCAGGTCTTTCTAAGAAAGATTCCGAGAAGGCTTTAAAAGCTTTTGTTGAAGTTGTAACAGATCAGTTAAAGAAGGGCGACAAGGTTCAGTTGGTTGGTTTCGGTACATTCGAGGTAGCTCAGAGAGCAGCTCGTGAGGGAAGAAATCCGCTGACAGGCGAGAAGATGAAAATTAAGGCTTCTAAGGCTCCTAAGTTCAAAGCTGGTAAGGCTTTAAAGGACGCTGTAAACTAATAGCCGGTATTTTTTGAATTGTAGAGAGCCGCTCATTTTGAGTGGCTCTTTTTCTTACTTTATTAGGAGGATTATGAGTATATGAGGTTAGATAAGTATTTAAAGGTGTCACGCTTGATCAAGCGCCGTCCTGTCGCCAATGAGGCGTGTGATGCAGGGCGAATTCAGGTGAACGGGAAAGTGGCAAAGGCTTCTCTAAACGTTAAGGTAGGAGATATTATTGAAATCACTTTTGGCGATAAGATAGTAAAGGTTGAGGTACTTAGTATTGAAGAAACATACAAAAAGGATGAGGCAAAAGAATTATATAAAGTATTATGATGCCTATGAAAAATCATAATTCCGATACTCCCTTCATACATTTGGTAGTAGCATAATCTAATACGAGATGATGGAGGGATTTTTTATGGACGAGAGACGGATGGAGGAAAAGCAGCGAAGTGTACATAAAGTATATTTAAATGCCAGAAAGAGTGCTGTGTTATCGGGGGTGCGAGATGTTCTTTCTTTTGATGCCAAAGAAGTATATTTGGAAACGGAACAGGGGATCTTGTTGATTCAGGGGGATGAACTTCATGTAAACCGTTTATCTCTGGAAAAAGGGGAAATCGACATTGACGGAAGGATAGACAGTTTCGCATATTCTGACAGGGAGGAAACTCAGAAAAAGGCAGCATCTTTTTTGAGTAGGCTGTTTCAATGACAGAAGTGATTCTTGGCCAACTCCGGTTTATTGTATTTATGATGTGTGGAGGGATGGCGCTTATGCTCGGATATGACGGACTGCGACTGTTACGTTGGCTGTTCCCCCACAGTAAATTTTGGGTGGCAGTGCAGGATCTGTTATATTGGTGCATTATGAGTGTGCCGGCTTTCGCATTATTTTTCTATCTTCATGATGGACAAATCCGTTGGTATGGCTTATCAGCGTTATTAGGGGGGATTGTTCTGTATGAGTTTGGAATCAGCAGCCCTATCCGCCGTGCATTATCGAAGCGGTTGGACCAGGTCCGTTATCGTATTCGACGAGGGATTGTAAGGTTTTTCCGTTTTCTGCGTAAATCCTGTGAGCGATTGGTCAGTGGTGTCCGTAAAATAGTCTTTCCTAATGACGAAAAATCAGAGAAAGAGAATAACGAAGATTCGTCTGTTTCATAAAAAACGGTTGCAAGACGCGCAGAAAAGGTGTATAATTATAAAACTAATGTGGTGACTTTATATACATCACAACATGGTACGGTTGATAGAATCTTTGTTCATTATATAAAAAAGGGGGTGATTGTTATATGCGGACGGCTCGTAATAGAGAAAATAGGGGAAAAAGACTGAATCCATATACGAAAGCGGGAATTATTATATTTTGTCTCGTGCTGTGCGGAACTGTAGCATATAAGACAATTACCTTGAGAGAGCAAAGCAGTGCTTATGATAAGCAGATTGAACAGTTGAAAGAGCAGAGGTCGGATTTAAAAGAAGAACAGCAGGAGATAAAGGAGTTTAAGAAGCGTGTAAATACGGATTCGTATGTAGAGGAAGTAGCCAGAGAAAAATTAGGTTTGGTGCATGAGGGAGAAATCATATTCCGCCCGGAGGAAAAATAAAAAGAGAATAATTGCGAAAGGAACCGCTCAGTGGTTCCTTTTTTTCTTGATTGGAAACTCTCCACCTGTAGCTTTTTCTAATTTCACCACGTCGTTTCGAGGGCATGTCTGTCGATTTCTTTTTTTGGGGTGCTGCTGAGATTTGACAAAAAAAGCAAAACTACTTTTTTATACTTTGTCACACGCTGCAAAAAGCGGCACAAAAAATAAAATATTTGGAGGCGTGTGATGAAAAGAAATCAGAAAAAAAAGTTGATTCAGGTTTTGCTTGGTTTTTTGTTGGGACGTGTGGTGTTATTTGGGATAAATCCCATTGCACCTGCATTTTTTGCTGCCGGATTTTCGGAGGGCGGTGCAGTATTGCCCGTGGGAATTACTATCTTATTGGGTATGAGTACGGTATTGCCGATGGAATCCGTTCTGGCTTATGGAGGGGGAATGTTTGCCTTATGGTTGGCGGCGGACTTCCTTCGCAGACGAGAAATTACTGTCAAGACGATACATGCCACACTGCTTTTGGCTGTTGCGACATGGATTATGTCCTGTACCAGATATCTTTTGGTGCCGTACAATGGAACGGGGATACTGTTTATTACTCTGGAGGTTATCCTGATTATGGCATGTACACGGCTCCTGCATGGTGGGGTTGTGTACATGCTGCACGGAACGAGAGCGCAGCCCCCGGATAAAGAAGAAATAATCGGTCTCTGTATTCTCGGCGTATTTGCCCTATGGGGAGTGCCGCGAGACTCTTTTTTTCGTTTGACAGTATCGGAAGTCACTATGTGGATATTGTTAGTATTGGCAGGATATCTGGTGGGGATTTACCTGAATCCTCCGGAAAATGGAGGGGAGTGGCGGGAATTAATGCGGTATAAACTAAAAGATTTTTCAGAATCGTTTCGGAATCTTTCCCGTGCGTTGGCAGACCAGTCAGACAAACAGTTTCGGATGAGTCGTCATGAAATGCGGGAATTTATGGAGGATGTTTCGGCACAGGTGTGTGAGCGATGTGAAAACAGGGAGCGTTGTATGGGGCAACTGGAGCTTGCCAGCGCAGAAATGTTCGGAACCTTGGCACTGGCACAGGAACAGGGAGTTTTGACACCGGAACATATGCCCAAGCGTTTTCTTAGGGAGTGTATCCATTTAGAGCGTTTCGTGTCGGAGACAAATCAGAATCTGCAGATGGCTCGTATGATGATGGGTGTCCAGAATAAAATGTCAGAAAACAGACAGGTCATGGCAGGACAGATGGAGGAAGTGGGACGTCTGGTGGAAGGTCTGGCAGAGGAAATGGACCGAATGGAAGAAATTCCCGTGGATGCTGAAAACCGGATTGCCAGAAAGCTGCAGAATAAACGGGTAAAAGCACTGGGCATCATGTTTTATGAAAAGCGGGACGGCAGGCTGGAAATCCATATGCGGGCGCGGACAATGAGAGGACGATTGGTGACAGCCAGAGAGGTAGCCTCTGTCCTGCGGGACGTATTAAATAAACCCATTCGTTTGTCGGAGGATTCGCGGCAAATTGTCAGCAGGGAGATGAGCTATTTTGTTTTTGAAGAGGATACGCCTCTGATTGCGGAGGCTGGTGTTGCGCGTCGGACAAAAGACGGGGAAGAAGTTTCCGGTGACGTGTTTTCCTGCCTGCCGCTGCCCAGCGGAGAGATGTTGATTGCTCTGTCGGACGGGATGGGAAGTGGCAGGGATGCTTTTACGGAGAGCAGACAGGTGATTGAACTGTTGGAGCAAATGGCAGAGGCGGGTTTTTCGCAAATGTCGGCATTGAAACTGATTAATTCTCTTTATTTATCCTGCGAAGAATCGGAAAGCTATGTCACAGCAGACATACTGATTCTCAATTTGTTTCAGGGAAATTGTCAATTGTTGAAAAACGGGGCTACGGCAACGTTTCTGTATCATGACGGAGAAGTGAGCTGCATCAAGGGACAGGCACTTCCTATCGGAGCGGGACAACAGGTAGAACCCTATACGAGAAATGTAGACATATCTCCGGGAGATTATGTTATAATGATGACGGATGGAGTTGCGGATTGTCTGGAGGACCTGGAGAGCGGACTGCCGGAATATATGGGGGAGTGGATAGGAAGCAACCCGGAGGATATTGCGGATGCGTTATTGGAAGAAGCGGTTTGCCGGCGTGGAGGAGTTGTTCCGGATGATATGAGTGTGATCGTGACGGAAATCAGCAGCAGATAACGATATGGGAGAAATAAGATGGGAAATACCTATGATAGATTAAAACGATATAGTGCAGAACATAATTTGATTTCATCGGGAGATGGAATCGTGATTGCTCTGTCGGGAGGAGCAGATTCGGTGTTTTTGTTATACGCTCTTGCAAATTTGCGTGAGGAGTGGAATCTGGCATTATGTGCTGTTCATGTAGACCATGGAATCCGCGGAAAGGAAGCCGGAGAGGATGCGGAGTATTGCAGGCAGATTGCCGAAAGGTTGTCAGTGGAATTTCGTCTCTTTGAAAAAGATATTCCGCGTATGGCTGCACAGCAGAAGATTTCCACCGAGGAGGCGGGCAGAAACTATCGGTATGAATGTTTGGAGCAGGTTCGGAAAGAATTGGAATATGAGTGGATAGCAGTCGCCCATCATCGGGATGACCAGGCGGAAACCGTGCTATGGCAGATGCTGAGAGGAAGCGGCATTCATGGATTGGGAGGAATGCGACCTAAGAGAGGGTGTATTATTCGTCCGTTGCTTTTTTTGGAGAGGGCAGAGATTGAAACGGCATTGCAGGAAAATGGGATTGTCTGGCGAGAGGATTCTACGAACCGGGAAAATGAATATACCAGAAATAAATTGCGAAATGAGGTGTTTCCCTATCTGGAGAGGGAGCTCCAGTCATCAGCCAGACGACATTTGGCAAACCTTTCTGAGGATATGCAGATGGTGTGGGAGTATATAGAGAAGCAGACGAAGGATTGCAGTGAGCGGATTGCGGACAGGCAGGCAACAGAAGATGCGGAAGTTTGGAGTGTATCCGTGCAAAGTTTATCGGAAGAGGAGCCTATTCTGCGGAGTCAGCTTATATTATATATTATGGGGGAATTATCGGGCAGCAGGAAGGACATAGGGAGAGTACACGTGGAAAGCGTATTGTCTCTTTTGGGGGGAGAGAGCGGCAGACGGGTGGATTTGCCCTATGGGATGCAAGCCGGGCGGGACTATGACCGCCTGTGGTTTTGTCGAAAAAAAACAGCCGGAGGAGTGAAAAAAGAGCAAAGTGGGTCGTGGGAGCAGGTGGCAGATTTAAATGAACCGGTGGAATTTCGGAATTCTCTGGGTGAATATTGTGAGGTGACAATGCACTCAGTTCCTGCCTGCGAATTGTCGTCAGAGATGCCAAAAAATCTCTGTACGAAATGGTTTGATTATGATAAAATAAATGCTGATATGTTAGGTATGCCGAAAGAAAACCGGGATAAAAAGAAGGAAGGTTCGGTAAGGAATCTTCTTCGATGGCGGTTTTCCGGGGAAGGTGACTATTTATATTTAGGGGGTTCCGGGGGAAAGAAAAAACTGGCGCGAATTTTTATTGATGAAAAAATCCCGGGCGACAGGAGAGATTGTATTCCGGTTTTGGCAATGGGAAGCCATATACTCTGGATTCCGGAGCTTGGCAGGACCAGCGCCGCATATTATGTGACAGATAACACAAACAATGTATTGGTGGCACAGTTAATGTGCAAATCCCCAACCAAGGAGAAAGGTGGAACATCATGAAAGAGATTATTCATGAAATGTATTCAGAAGAACAGATTGCCGATATGGTGTCCAGAATTGCTGAGCAGATTAATCGGGATTATGAAGGAAAGCAGATTCATTTGATTTGTATTTTAAAGGGCAGTATTTTTTTCTGCGCAGATCTGGCAAAGAAGCTGACGGTTCCGGTTTCTTTGGATTTCATGGCAGCTTCCAGCTACGGGGACGAGATTAAGAGCTCCGGTCAGCTGATGATTACTAAGGATTTAGATGGGGATATTGATGATTTGCATTGTCTTATCGTGGAGGATATTATAGATTCCGGAAACACCCTTACTAAAATTCGGGAACTTTTGGCGGCAAGGAATCCGGCGAGCTTGAAGATATGTACGCTGCTTGATAAGCCGGACCGCAGGGAAATTGATGTCGCTGTGGATTATACGGGGTTTGTAGTTCCGGATTGTTTCATTGTAGGGTATGGCTTAGACTATGCGCAGAAATATCGAAATCTTCCGTATCTTGGAGAGATTGAGTTTATAGAAGAATAGAGGTAAAAGGAGACATTCATGAACAGACAGATGAGAACAGGTGCTTTTGGTTTTTATTTTCTGGTGCTGGCAATTATTCTTCTTGCAATGTACATTTCCAGTCTTATGACGAGAAATTCAGGTAGCAAGTACAATATTGAGACCTTTCAGCAGGAAGTCGCTGATGGAAAAATCAAGTCAGTGGATATTACGCCTAATGAAGAAACGCCTACAGGCGAAGTGGTAGTAACCTATAATGATGACAAAAGCCGTAGTTTTAATTGCACTGATGTAAAAGATGTAGAACAAATTATCAAAGCAGACAGTAAGTTGGCGCAAAATTATTCCATTCAGGAAGTGAGCAAGCCGTCATGGATTATTACGGTATTGCTGCCGTGTGTTTTCGGAGTGATAGCGTTATTTCTGTTGTTTTCTTTTCTGTCCTCCCAGACGGGAGGCGGTGGCGGTACCAATGCCAAAATGATGAATTTTGGTAAGAGTCGCGCTATCCGTATCGACCCGGACGACCCGAATGCAAAGAAATTTGATGATGTTGCCGGATTGAAGGAGGAGAAGGAAGAACTGGAGGAAATCGTAGACTTTCTGGCAGACCCGGAAAAATATATTACGATTGGCGCCCGTATTCCGAAGGGTATTCTTATGGTGGGACCTCCGGGTACCGGTAAAACTTTGCTTGCGAAGGCAATTGCCGGTGAGGCGGGAGTATCATTTTTCAGTCTTTCCGGTTCTGATTTTGTAGAGATGTTTGTGGGTGTGGGTGCATCCCGTGTCCGTGATATGTTTGCAGAGGCGAAGAAAAATTCTCCTTGTATTATATTCATTGATGAGATTGATGCGGTTGCCAGAAAACGAGGCTCCGGTCTCGGCGGTGGTCACGATGAGCGTGAGCAGACCCTCAACCAGATGTTGGTGGAAATGGACGGTTTTGGTGTCAATGAGGGAATTATCGTAATGGCAGCGACTAACCGTGTAGATATATTGGACCCGGCTATTTTGCGTCCGGGACGTTTTGACAGACAGGTAAGCGTCGGCAGACCGGATGTGCGTGGACGTGAAGAAATCTTGAGAGTGCATGCCAGAGGTAAATCGATTGGTGATGATGTGGACTTAAAGAGAATTGCCCGCACTACCATAGGATTTACCGGTGCCGATTTGGAAAACCTCCTGAATGAGGCAGCCATTGCCTGTGCAAAGGATGGACGTAAGTTTATCGGGCAGGAGGATGTGGAGCAGTCATTTATCAAACTGGGAATCGGTAAAGAGAAAAAGAGTAGGATTATTACCAAAAGGGATAAAAAAATTACCGCATATCACGAGGCAGGACACGCTATTTTGTTCCATGTGCTTCCGGATGTGGGACCGGTGCATATCGTTTCGGTCATTCCTACGGGCATAGGGGCAGCAGGTTATACCATGCCTATTCCGGAAAAGGATGATATGCATTTGACCAGGGGAAAGATGCTTCAGGACATCACGGTCAGCTTAGGTGGACGAATTGCCGAATCATTGATTTTTGATGATGTGACCACCGGGGCATCCCAGGATATCAAACAGGCTACAGCCTATGCCAGAGATATGGTGACGAAATACGGATTTACACAGAGCATTGGTATGATAAATTATGCCGGTGAGGATGAGGTGTTTATTGGCAGAGATTATGGTCAGACCAGCAGAACTTACAGTGAAGATGTGGCAAGAAAGATTGATGAGGAAGTAAAAGGCATCATTGATAGTTGTTACGAGCGTGCTGAGACGATTCTCAAAGACCATATGGATATTCTCCATGCCTGTGCGGATTTGCTTTTAGAAAAAGAGCGTATTGACAGAGCTGAATTTGAGGCATTGTTTGGGATAGAGACGCCTTCGGAGGAGAAAGTGATTGACGATGACGAGTCAGACGACGAGGAGAAAATTGACGATTCCAGTGCTGCGGAAGAGGACGCTGAGAATTCGGATGAGGAAACCTCTCTATGATAAAATGTGACAAAAACAGGTCAATTTTTCGGATTTTTTTCGGAAAGTTGACCTATTTCTTGTCAAAAAGCCAAAATATGCACAAAAACTTGTGGAAAATGAGGATAAGTTTGTGCACACTTTCTGACAAACCACTGCTATACTAATCAACGTAAACCCCAATACATTATATAGTTTTTGCTACACCCCATAAGTAACAAAAAT
>JAFLTA010000044.1 GCA_022510685.1 Lachnospiraceae bacterium
GATACAGGGACACCAATGTGTCCTTATGTTTGACATCAATATCGATACCATTTTAGATAAAGTCAATTCCTTAACGACGGACAATAACACGGCGTTCATGACGACACAGGATGGGATGATTGTGACACACCCGAACACCGATTATCTGATTAAGGATGAGAGCAGCACGAACATATCCGATGTAACAAAAAATATTGATCAGTCCTCCACACAGATTACGGAATTTACCGACTACGACAAAACGGTAAGGTATCTGGCGACGGCAACCGTTCCGGCAACGGGCTGGAATTTAAGTGTCACACTCGCAAAATCATCTGTGTCTGCACAGGTGGCAAAGGCTTTAATATTGCCGTTAGTTTTCGGAGTGGTTTTGATTGCGGCATGTGTCATCTTTGTAAGTGCAGTGTTAAAGAAACAACTGATGCCTATGAACGAGATGAAAGAATTTGTCAACAAAAACATCATGGGGGCAGGAAATACAGTTTATGAAGATGAGGCATCGGAAATCAAAGTCATGATCAATGAACTTCAGGAGAAATTCTTAAGAATTGTCATGGAAACAAAGGATAAATCCCTTGTTATCAGTGATGAAACCGGAGAAATAACAAATCTGGTACAGAATATGGCAGAGACGATTACAAAAATTTCTGATATGATGGACAATATTGTAGCGAAATCAGACATTCAGACAGACTCTGTCCTGCAGATTTCTTCTTCCTGTGAAGAAGTCGCACAGACGGTAGATACACTTTCTGTGCAGACGAACCTTATGATGGATAAAGCGGGGAAGACGGAAGCGGATCTCAGAGGAATCATTTCCGATGTGATTACGGTAAAGGAAAGCGCTGTAAAGAAGATTAACGAAAGCCACGACAACTTGACGAAGGCAATTCAAGACGCACAGATTATTACACAGATTTCGGATGTGGCAGAGGCAATTCAGGAGATTGCCTCCCAGACAAATCTTTTAGCATTGAATGCCTCTATTGAATCCGCCCGCGCAGGAGAAGCAGGGAGAGGCTTTGCGGTAGTAGCCGATGAAATCAACGGTCTTTCTGCGGATACCAGCAAACAGATTGAAAAAGTGAGAGCACTCACACAGCAGGTTCTTCAAAGCGTAAATGTCTTATCCGGGGAGGGTGAAGATATCTTGAGTTTTTTGGATGAAAAAGTCATTCCTGACTACGAAAAATTTGAGAATCTTGCCAATGATTATAAAGAAAATATAGAGTATTATGCCACAAGCAGTCAGGAGCTTGGAAAGAAAGCCGAGGATGTACAGATGTCCATCAATTCCATGACGAATGCAATTGGCACGATTTCTGACAACCAGCAAGATATTTTTAACAGAGTTTCCAGTGCCAATACGAATCTTCGGGAACTCCAGGCAAATTCCGAATCGGTGCAGAACAAAGCGGATATTTCATTCCAGTCGGCAGAGGGCTTGAAAGATACTGTGAACAACTTTTCGTAATGAATTTCAGATGAAACAAAAGCGCCAATCTGGTTTTGTTTCAAGACAAAGCCAAATTGGCGCAAATATACTTAGTTTGTAGGGGATGAATCAAAGGCTCCCTCATTGGAATAGGAGAGTACAATTTTCAGAAGCCGGATAAATTCTTCCGTATCCTTCTTTCCCAGAATCTTAAACATTCCCTCATATTCCTTGCTGATATGTTCTCTCATTTGTTTTGCCTGTATCTTTCCGCTTTCGGTAACAGATACTTTCACCCGTCGCTTATCTTTCGGGTCCCGGTCTCTTGTGATTAACCCTTTGCTTTCCAAACTGTTCAAGATGTCGGTCATTCGACCGGGTACAACATGAAGTTGTTCGGATAAATGTCCCGCAGTGACATAATCTTGGATATAAACCAGATAACGAAGCACTCCATATTCACCCCGAATACTGTTTAATACTGTCATATTTGCTTTACGGTTTAGCAGGTCTGCAAGAAGATTATACAATTCTTCTCCTAAATTTTGTTCCGTCATAAAAACCTCCGCAGCATACTCATGTCCATTTAACCCCTTGTTTCGTTCATAAACAAATAAGAATCCCTTGCTATTTTATCAGCTTGCTAAACTCCAATACTTTTTCCACGCTTCCGTCAATTTTCAGTTTTCCCAATGTGAATGCGAGAACCGGATCCAATTTTCCATCCAGAAGTGCCAGAAAATTCTTGGACTTCATGGTGACAATAGCTTGTCTGTCATAATATTCATACGGCTCAACAGAAAGCTTACCGTCCTTTACCTCCACATAAAAAATTCCTTCACCTTCTCCGGTGATATTGACCTGAATCGCCAGGAAACCATCTACCTGACTGGTATCAGCACCTGCTGTTCTCTCTTTTGCCTTTGCAACAATGTCTTCAAATGTCATACGAAAATACCTCCTTTTATGATATTATTATAGTATATCCATTATAACAGGAAAAAAAATACGTTTCAATAATTATTTCGTATTGCGTAATAAAAGTTGCTGTGTTATAATTTTCGCAATGCGAAATAAAGTCAGAAACTTTGGGGACAACCACAAAAATGAGGAGGAATTTATGATTATATTTGAAAACACAAAAAATGTTCTGGATTTAGTCCATCAGGCAGGGGAGGAGTATGGCAATAAGACATTTCTTCGCTATGAGAGAAATGAGCAGATTCAGGAAAAATCCTATGCGGACCTTTCGAGAGACTGTGATGCCATTTCTCATTGGACGGAGGAGATGAGCAGAAAAAGCGGCAGAAAAGTACATTCTGCTCTGTTGGGACGTTGCAGTTACGAGTATATTGCCGCTATGCTCGGGACAATGAATACCGGTGCCGTAGCGGTACCTTTGGATGTACAGCTTAGCAAGGAAGGGTTTGCAGATAATCTGAACCGTGCGGAAGTGGAAGTTTTGTTTTATGACTGGGAGTTTCATTCCCAGGTGGAAGTCATCAAGGGAACCTGTCCCAATATAAAATATTATATCTGTATGCAGAACCGTAAACAGCTTCAATGTATTGAGGAAATTTTCAAAAAGTATGGGGATAAGAAGTATGAGAATGAGATAGACGCTGATGACTGTGCCCTCATTATTTTTACATCGGGAACGACCGGACGGGGAAAAGGCGTTATGCTTTCCCATACGAACCTGATAGATAACACATTTTGTACAACGGAAACGGAAGACCAGTCAAAAGAAGTATTCATGAATGTTCTTCCCATTAACCATGTGTTTTGTATTAACGGAGATGTCTTTCTGGTGATCCGGTATGGAGGCACGTTATGTCCCTGCCCGAATCTGCAGAAAGTGATGGAGTACATAAAGGTTTTTGAGCCTACGGCAATACGTTTGGTGCCGATGATGGCAAAAATGTTTTATAACAAAATCGTGTTGACGGCAAAGCAGAATGAGGGGATGTCTCTGCAGGAAGCTAAGAATCAGGTGCTGGGTGAAAATTTCCATCGCCTCGTGAGTGGTGGCGGTTATCTGGCACCGGATTTGGCGAAAAACTTTGCAGAGCTTGGCATTCAGATCGGACAAGGCTATGGTATGTCCGAATGTTCTCCCAAGATTTCCAGCCCGGTATATGAACGTCTGGACAAGCTGGAATCCGTGGGCAAACTGGTAGACCGCTGTGAAGTACGCATTGTGGACGGAGAGATTCAGGTGAAGAGTCCTTCTGTCATGCTGGGGTATTATAAGGATGCCGAGGAAACGGCGAAAGCACTTACCGAAGACGGTTGGCTGTGTACCGGAGATTTGGGATATGTGGATGATGAGGATTACCTGTACCTGACGGGTCGTAAGAAAAACCTGATTATACTCAGCAACGGAGAGAACGTATCTCCGGAGGGAATTGAGAACGGTTTTGACACGGAGCTCTTGATTTCTGATATTTTGGTGTACGGTGTAGACGAAGTGATTGCTGCAGAAGTATATCCTAATTTCGAGTATGCCAGAGTAAATAAAATTGAAGATGTGAATGCCGCTGTGCAACAGATTATACAGGAGCATAATAAAGATTTACCTTCCTATTCCCAGATTGCACAGTGTCATGTGCGCAATATTCCTTTCGAGAAGACTACGTCTAAGAAGATTATCCGTCAGAAATTTTTTGAGGAGAAAAAGAAGGAAAAGGAGCGCACAGAAGAAGTCCGCAAGCCGGAAAACGACTTACAGCAGAGTTTGTATGATATCGCAGCAGATGTTATCGGCAACTCTCTGTTTGGCATTGACAGCAATCTTTACGATTGTGGTTTAGATTCCATGGGAAGTATTTTGCTCATCGAGGAGCTTCATGCACGACTGGGACATGTTATGACCTTCCACGATTTATTAGAGCAAAATTCCATTCTGAAAATGGAGGCATTTTTGCAGGAGGAAAAGGAAGAGGCACAGATTGATTTCAGTGTGAGAGAAACTTATCCATTGACAAATATGCAGAAATATTTCGGATATATTATCCGTGGAAACACGACAGGCAATCTGCCTTTTACATACAAACTGGATGACAGTGTAGATTTGGAGAAGCTGAAAAAAGTCATTGAGGAAGTCATTGATGCCCATCCGGGTCTGAAGGGAATCATTAAACCGGATGAAGTGTACTTAAAGCTGTTCCGCGATGACAGTCGAAAAATTGATATTCCGATTATCCATCTGACGGAGAAAGAATGGGAAGAGACCGTGGATGGACTCTTAAAGCCATATACCTATACTGCTGATGATAATCTGTTCCATATTTCCCTGTACCAGACAGAGAGTAGTAAATATCTGTTCCTGGATGTGGCACATATTATGGGAGACGGAATTTCCATGAATGTCATTTTTGAGGATATCAATAAACTTTATCGTGGCGAAGAAATCGAGAAGGAGACGGACTATTCCACATATGAATATATTTTGGAAGTGCAAAATATGGAGGAGTCGGGAGTCCGTGAAAAGTCACTGGATTATTATGAAGAGATGATGGATGGCATCCGGCTGCAGAGAAGTATTTTTAACCGGAAGGATATACAGGATTATTCTAAGGGAGAATATGGGGTATTCCGTGACCGTTTCCACAATATCAACCGTAATAAAATACTTTATTTCTGTAAACAGAACGGTATTTCGGAAAACGTTGTTTTCCTGACAGCATTTAACTACTGTATCTATTTGTTTAGTGATGAGGACGATGTATTCAGCAACAGTATTCACAGTGGTAGAACGGATAACCGTTGGACGAGACTGGTAGGACCTCTGTTTTTGACGTATTATTGTCGTTACACAAGAGAGCCTCATGAGAGAGTCATCGAACTGTTGCATAGAACAGGTAAGCAGATTATGAATACCATGAGGTGTTTTGTATCGGCACCCCGTGAGGGCGAAATGTTTTTCCAATTTCAGGGTGACATCATCGGTAATGCTGAAATCGCAGGTGGTAAGGTAGAAAAAATACAACGGCAGTTAGATTCCCTTCCCTTCCATATGCAAGTTATGACGGATGATGAGGGATACTATATGGAGCTTCGCTACTGGGAAAACCGTATGGATAAAAAGTTGTTGGAGATTTTCCTCGCCAGCTACGAGTGTATCATTAATGCTATGTTGGATGAGCGTTCCGTGAGACGACTAAAGAGGCATCTGCCGGAGGAATTGTATCCGAAGCATATCGAAATCACGGTAGGAGAGCTCAATAAAGAAGCCGGCTTTGAAATGATTTCCGGCGTGGCAGAGGGCGAAATCGTCAAGCCGTATATACTGGATGAAAGTTACTATAAAAAGCCTTTCGGTGCATGGGGAGAGCTTTATATCATGAACCATGAGCCGGACGAATATGTAGAGACCGTGGAAAACTCCTACAGTCCGGGTCTGTTGTACCACACGAAACATATTGCGAGAATTCTGCCGGATGGCTCCATTGATTTTATGGAGAACAGCGGACGAATTGTTATGACGGAAGGTGCAAGGGGACGTTTCTATTATGATTTGAAAGCACTGGAAAAAACGCTGTCGGAATATGAGGGTGTTACTCATGCGGAAGCCTATATACGTTATGATAAGTCCGTACATGAAATGAGTCTCTATGCGGATGTATCATCGGAAGAAGAATTGGATTTGGAAGCAGTTAAGGCGTATGTAGAAAGTAAACATGAAGCGCTGCAGGTACCGAAGGAGATTTTTCAGGTGTAACTGTAAGGGGGGCAAATTTTGCCCCCCTTATTTTAATTATACAAATAAAACATATAATTTAACACGGCAGCAAACAGGCACCAAAGCAGATATGGTATCTGTAAATAGCCTGCTAACGGTCGTATTCGTATAAACTGCCTGATCATGATACCAACAAGCACGATCAATGCAATGAGCCAGAAAAAGGCAAACAGCAAATGCAAAAATCCAAAAAAGAATATACTCCAGAAGAAGTTAAAAAACAACTGGACAACATATAGCTTCAATGCCATGGATTTTCGTTTGTCACCAGACACATAAATCATATAATATGATATGCCCATCAATATGTAAAGTACTGTCCAGACGACGGGAAACACCCATGCGGGAGGACTGATAGGTGGTTTGGTTAAAAGGGAAAAAGCGGTTTTGTTTCCACTGAGCAGTGCTGACAAAGAGCCGACTGCCAGAGGAATGAGAATCGCAATGATCAGTTCGCTTTTATTTGTTTTTTTCATATAACCTCCATAATAATAAATCTTACTGGGAGCAGGATGTCCCTATTTGTATAGGATATGATTTGTTCCAAGAAAATATGTTTGTATGGTTTTTATTTTTTATTAATATTTTATTGGTATTTGTACAGCATCAATATCTGTTTATTTTAAGTCTGTTGTTTATGTCGAATATTATGCTATAATAGAGAAGTTATAAATCAAGACAAGACAAATAAATATTATTTGGAAAGGCAGGAATCAATAATGGATGCAAATATAACGAGAGAAAACGCACTTAATTTACTGTTAAAGTATAATAAAGAGGCATTTCATGTTCAGCATGCTCTTACCGTGGAAGGAGTGATGCGCTGGTTTGCAAAGGAGCGTGGCTTTGCAGAAGATGAGGAATTCTGGGGTATTGTCGGACTTTTGCACGACATCGACTTTGAGGAATATCCGGAGGAGCATTGTATCAAGGCACCGGAACTTCTTAAGGAAGCAGGCGTCAGCGAAAAAGCCATCCATGCCATCTGCAGCCATGGATATGAGCTTACCGTTGATATTAAACCGGAACATGAGATGGAGAAGACTTTGTATGCGGTGGACGAATTGACCGGATTGATTTGGGCGGCTGCTTTACTGAGACCTTCTAAGAGTGTGCAGGATATGGAAGTAAAATCCGTGAAAAAGAAATATAAGAGTGCCAATTTTGCTGCTGGCTGCTCCAGAGAAGTGATTGAACGGGGGGCAGACATGATGGGAACTGAATTATCAGAGCTGATACAACAGACCATTCTTGCCATGAGAAGCTGTGAGCAGCAGGTTGCCGATGAGATGAATGCATTGGGATTGGAAAAATAATCATTGCAAGACATCAAAACGCAAAACTATTGAAAAATAAAAGTTTTGCGTATAAAATGTTTTTAAGGTGATGTTATATTGATTCACTGAAATAGAGTAAATAACTATTTTTAGAGGAGGATTACCATGGCTTTTTTTGATAGTATGAAGGAGACATTGACCACTGCAGGAAGGGATGTATCCCAAAAAGCAAAGGAAGTATCCGGTGTTGCGAAGTTGAAACTGGATATCAAATCCAAGGAGGATGCGATAAATAAAGAATACATCGAACTGGGAAAGCAGTACTTTGAAAACAATCATGATTCGGATGAGGCGGGAATTGTCAATATCCGCAATTTACAAGAAGAAATTGCTAACTTAAGAGACCAGATTTTGAGTTTGCAGGGCGTATGTGTCTGTCCGCAGTGTAAAAAGACACACCCCATTGGAACGGCATTTTGCAGCCAGTGTGGAACCAAAATTGACGATGCCGGTGAGAACTGATTTTGAATACACTTTCTTTTTTTGCAGATAATACTGCCATGAAACTAAAAAGTGTGTGTTGCAAAGAGTGTTTTTAGATTTTTGAAAAGATGCGCAAAACACAGTTTATTATGGTGCAAAGAAAGGAAGTAAATTATGGTAGATATGACGAAATGCGGAATCATAGGCTGTGGCTTTGTGGGAACAAGTATTGCGTTCTCCTTGCTGCAGAGTGGACTTTTTCAGGAGATAGTTCTTCTGGATGTAAATAATGATAAAGCGCAGGGAGAGGCAATGGATTTAAGCCATGGTCTCTCCTTTTCCGATCCCATGGATATTTATGCGGGAGATTACTGTGACCTGGAGGATACCGGCATTATTATCATTACAGCGGGAGCTGGTCAAAAACCCGGTGAGACTCGGTTGGATTTGGTTCACAAAAACGTGGAAATCTTCAAAAAAATTATTCCTCAAATTACAAAATACAATAAAGAGGCTATTTTGCTCGTAGTGTCTAACCCGGTGGATATTTTGACCTATGTTACCCTGCAGTTATCTGGCTATCCGGAACATCGTGTCATTGGCAGCGGTACGGTATTGGATTCCGGAAGATTAAAATATATGATAGGAAAACAGCTTGCCATTGACCCTCGCAGTGTGCATTCTTTTGTAATCGGAGAGCATGGTGACAGCGAGTTGGTTGCGTGGAGTTGTACAAATATCAGCGGAGTTCCTTTTGAAACAATGTGTCATCTTCGCAGTAATCGTTCTCCTGAACCGAATTACCGGGATGATTTAGAAGAAGATGTCAAACAGAGTGCCTATGAAATTATTGAAAAAAAGGGTTTTACCTGTTATGGCGTTGCCATAGCGGTAAAACGTATCTGTGAGGGAATTGTAGGAGATGAACACTGTATTTTATCCGTGAGCAGTATACTACATGGGGAATACGGCATGGATGAAATTTGTATCGGCGTTCCGACGGTACTGGGTGCTACAGGTGTTGAGGATATCATTACATTGGATTTAAGTGAAGATGAACAAAAAGATTTACAGGAATCCGTTACAGAGTTAAAAGAAGTCATTGCCGGACTGGATTTATAATCTTATTTCTGTTAAAATAAAAATGTTATGGTTTCCATGAAACAATGACGATAATGATTCAGGTGTGAAAAATCTTTCGCACCTGAATCCTAAATTTTAACAGAAAGGATACGATTTATGAGCGACGTACTGTTAAAGGTAGAGGGCTTACGAAAAACCTTTTCGCTATCCAAAAAACAGCAAAAATTAGAGCATACAACAGATAAGCTTCGTGTGGCAGTTGACGGACTTTCGTTTGAGGCGAACCAAGGAGAGATTTTCGGATTATTGGGACCAAACGGTGCCGGAAAAACCACCACACTCCGTATGCTGTCCACACTGATCAAACCGGATGAAGGAGATGCGGTAGTGGATGGCTGTCACATCGTATCGCAGCCGGAACAAGTACGGGAAAAAATCGCTTTTCTGACCAGTGAACTCCGGTTAGAGGATTTTTTTACCCCAAACTATTTGTTTGATTTTTTTTCCCAACTGCACCGAGTTCCGGATGAATTACGCAAAGAACGTAAAGAGCGGCTATTTTCTATTTTCGGCATCAATGAGTTTGCTGAAGTTAAAATTGCCAACTTATCTACAGGTATGAAGCAAAAGGCTTCTCTGGCAATTTCACTGGTACATGATCCAGACATCATTATCTTTGATGAGCCTACGAACGGACTGGATGTCCTCACGGCAAAGGTGGTCACGGACTTTCTCCTCCAATTGCGGGAAGAAGGAAAGACGGTAATTGTCTCTACACATATATTCAGCTTGATTGAAAAAGTGTGTGACCGGGTAGGTATTATTATTGACGGAAAAATGATATTGTGTGATACGTTAGAAGCGATTTGTGGCGGACAAACGTTGGAAGATCGTTTTTTTACTATCTATCAAAAACATATGGAGGGTAAGGAAAATCCCCTGCAGCAGGATGGAAAGGGGGAGTCGGCATGAATACAAGTACCATACTGACAATAATGAAAAAGGAACTTGCCCGCTTTTTCGGTGATCACCGCATGGTATTTACTACGATTATCATGCCGGGATTGTTGATATTTGTCATGTATCAGTTCATGGGTGATGCTATGATAAGTCAGTTTACCACCCAAGAATTTGAGCCCAAATGTAAGATGGTCAATCTTCCTGAAGAATGGTCAGATGAGCTTACTTCGATGGGTTTTGTGTGCAAGGAGGCGCAGGAGTCTGAGTTAGAAAAGTCCAATCAGTTGGTCAAAGATCAAAAGTATGAATTGTCAGTTGTATTTCCGGCAAAATTTATGCAGGATGTGGAAGAATACGATATTCAAAGCGGAAAAGAAGCGCCACGGGTGCAGATATATTATAATTCCGCATCTACAGATTCTGCCACAGCTTATCAGACATTGACCGATTTTTTGGATACCAAAGAAGCATCTATTGCAAATAAATTTGATGTAAATCCACTGCAGCAAGAAAAAAACATATATGACTTGGCATCAGAAGAAGATATGACGGCAAAAATATTTTCGTCTATGCTTCCGTTTCTGTTGCTGACATTCCTGTACAGCGGTTGTATTTCCGTGGCTCCGGAATCAATAGCAGGAGAGAAGGAGCGTGGTACGATGGCTGCCCTTCTCATTACCCCTACAAAACGCAGTCATATTGCACTGGGAAAAATTAGTGCCCTTTCATTGATTGCTGTATTGAGCGGAGCGTCCAGTGCCATCGGTACGATTGCTTCCATGCCCAGACTTATGGCAGATTCTGTGGAGCAGATTAGCGGTGCCAGCTATGACGTGACCGATTATTTAGTGTTAGGTGTGATCATATTGTCCACGGCATTGGTATTGGTCACATTGATTTCTCTGGTTTCTGCCATTGCAAAGACCATTAAGGAAGCGCAAACTTATGTGACGCCACTCATGATTTTAGTAATGTTAGTGGGAATTACTGCAATGTTTGGCGACGGTGCAAAGACAGAACTACAGTATTACTGTATACCACTTTACAACAGTGTTCAGGCAATGGTGCAGATATTTTCCTTTGAGTTGAAAGCTGCATACATTGCCACGACCATTGCTATCAATCTGTTTGTTACCGGATTGGGCGCAGTAATCCTGGCAAAAATGTTTGACAGTGAATATGTAATGTTCCATAAATAGTACAAAGAAATTATCCTGACAAATAAATATTGTAAATATGATGATATTTATTTGTCGGAATAACAATAACGAAAAAGGAGTATGGATGTGTTATGATGATTGACAGTTCAATGATGAGTTTAATGATGGAAATGGCAACGTTTGGTTTTGTGGTTCCCGTCGTTTTGATTGTTGTTTGGAAGCTGCGGATGCGAAAAAGTCTGTTGCCGGTGTTTGTTGGAGCCGGTGTTTTCTTCGTGTTTGCTTTTATTTTGGAAGCCGTTCCCCATACAATTTTTCTGCGGATTCAAAGTCCTGTATCCGACTTTTTAAATAATAATGTATGGGTATATGCTCTATATGGCGGTACGATGGCTGCACTGTTTGAGGAAACCGGTCGTTTTGTGGCTTATAAATATATCTTAAAGAAAAAAACCGAAAGAGAGACTGCCATTTCCTACGGCTTGGGACATGGGGGAATAGAATGTATCATCATACTGGGTGTGGGACAGTTGCAGAACTTTACATACAGTCAATTGATTAATAACGGAAAAATGGATTCCATTTTGGAATCCATGTCAGGGAATCCTGCTGCCGTTAAAACATATCAGTCTGTTATAAAAGCACTCACAAATCTTAAGCTTTCTGACATGATATGGGGTGGTGTTGAACGGATAGCTGCTATACTTTTACAGGTTGCCTTATCGGTATTAGTGTTTTATGCTGTCCGGGAAGCCGGACAAATTCGTTTCTTGTGGATTGCCATGGCGGTTCATGCATTGGTGGATTTTATTGCTGCATTTTATCAGGCGGGAGTTGTTCCGCTGTTTGTGGTGGAACTGTGCGTGATCATCATTACCATCGGCGCCTGCAGGCTGGCATATCAGCTATATAAGAAACTGCCGGAAGATGCATCAGGGCATACGAAAAAAAGTGATTGGGCGTATGCCAAAACCCGTTATAAAGAAAATTCTCCAAAAGATGAAAGTTGAATGAATGATGAAAGTAAATTATCAGGCAATCCGAATATTGATTTGCAGGACTCGTACGCTCAGTTATGGTTCCTCCGGCTTCTTTTTGCAACGCATAGGCAGGAAGTTTGAACAATTGGGTGTTTCCGTAGACTATTTCACTCTGGCAGAGGATGGCAGTAATTTGCAGGAAATGGAAGCATTGGCAGATACGTCCTATGATGTCATCCTGGATATCAATTCTTATCTGCCACGCTTAGTCAGTGATGACGATACCCCGTTTCTTGCCAGGCTGCAGGGACCTTTTTATCATTACATTGTGGACCATCCCATGCACGTAAAGCCATTGTTGGAATTGAACACTTCCCTACAAAATATCCTCTGTTTGGATAGCTCTCATATCGATTATATACGCAAAGTCTTTCCCGATGCGCCTTCAGTTAATGTATTACCATTAGCGGGTTCTCCGGCTGCTATGGCACAGCAGGAACACCGGATGGAAAACCGAAAGCCATCTGTATTTTTCCCGGCAACCTATATGCCGTTAGAACAATATAAGGAAAAGCTAAAAAATATCGATGTAAAATATGCTGCATTGGCAGATGCATTGGCGGAGCGCAGTCTCTCAGGAGAACATATAGATACTTCAAAATTTAACCGGGAAGAAAATATACCGGAAGAAGCCTGCTGTTATCTGGACCGCTATTTACGGGAATGTCGCAGACAGGCTGTGTTGGATGAGTTGATACGGCAGGAACTTCCTGTTTCCCTGTGTGGTGCTCATTGGGAGTATTCCGAGTATGCTGACGGTGCACAGGAAATTCTGCCACCCTGTTCTTATGATACTATGTTGGCAAAGATGCGGGAATATCGAATCGTATTAAATGTGCAGCCGTTGTTCCCGGAAACACCTCATGACAGAGTGTATAACGGTATGCGTAACCGGGCAGTTGTCCTTAGCGATGCTTGCCGGCAGTTGGAGCAGGAGTTCTGTCATGGGGAAGACTATATATTATATTCCTTTGTCACACTAAGACAGGACATAGAACATTTCGCGTCTATATGGACGGATGTACAGTTGTTAGACTCCATTGCACAAAATGGCTGTTGTAAAGTTTCCGAATCACACAATTGGGTGCTGTGGTGTGAGAGATTCCTCAGCATGATAGCCGGGGACTAGACAGGGTTCAAATAGGTACCGTTATGCTACTAAGGCAATAATATTGCAGATGAATGGAGAAGATTTGGTGGTATGACCGAATTTATATAAATTGACAATCACTTATGAAAAGGATAAGATAAGACTAATCCCGAATTGTAACTAGTGAGGTATTTATGATACAGAAATATTTTCGGTTTGACAGAAAAAGAATACTATGTTTTGCGATGATTTCCATTGCAATTTTTGTGTTGCAGGCTTCACTGACCGGTTCTATGATTGCCAGACAGAGGGTAACGACAGAGGCGGGAAATGCCCAAAGTAGTGTAATCGGTATTTTGGATGATACGGAAATCATACGGCAAAAATTTAAATTTAAGCGCAAGGTCGTGTTAACACAATTTTCCATTAGTTTTGGTGCTTTTGATTACGAAAAAGTGGGAACGGACTTGCATATTCAGATGCAGGATGGAGAAAATGTTATTGTGTATGAGAATACGGTTCCCGTAAAGGAAATTACGCCAAATTCTTCGTATACGGTAAAAATGGATCACACAGTAACGATACCTCGCGATGTTGCTTGTTGCATTACACTGACGTGCAGCAGCGAAAATAATCCGTATGCGATTATTCCCACGGTAAATACCACAAACCGGACAGATCCCAATCTGACCATGTCAACTTTAAATATGCGGACCCAGAAAAAATCACTTACAATTTCATACACGTACTATTACCGCTTAGTGTTGCCGTTAATTGTCATGGTTTTGGAATTTGTGTTGTTGTTTGTACTTTGTTTTGAAAGGGTTACCGAATACGCACCCCTGCTGCAGAAGAAACGCAATAAGCTACTTCGACGTTACCAAAAATCCGGCAAAGTGTTAAAGAAACGACAGGAAATCAAATCCGTAAAGGATTTTGCAAAATGGTGTCTTGCCAATCCGAAAGTATACATTTATTTCAGAAGGACAGTTATGGTCTTAAATCCATTTATTTTGTTCATTATGTTGGAACTTTTGAACGGAACTTTTTCGAAAATGTATCCCAATGTATGGATTTTTACCTGGTTATTGTTAGGTGCTGTCCAGTTGATTTTATATGGCATTTCCGGTAATGACCGTTTGGCGGCATTGATGTTGGATTTCATATTTTTTCCGGTGGGATTGATTAATTTCTTTCTGATGAATGTACGTGGAACCCCGTTTTTACCATCCGATATTTTGGGTGTAACCACAGCAACAGAAGTTGCAGACACGTATTCTCTGACGATGACCCCGGCACAATTTGTCGTATTTCCGGCATTTTTTATCTGGTGTCTGCTCATTTTACGACTACGCCGGAAAAAGACAGCCAGAAAACTGTTGCAAAAATCATTACGCAGACTGATTCCGGCAGTTTCTTCGGTGGTATGTATCATTTTGCTGTATTTTACACCATTGTTAGAACGCTGCGGGATACAGGATAGTGTATGGAATAAGGTGGCATCCTGTCAGAACAACGGATTTTATTTAAATTTTTTTATTAATCTGCATTACCTGCGTGTGTCTACACCTTCCGGATATTCCAAGGCAAAAGTCGAGGAAATTTTAGAGGATTTCACACAGGAGACAGTGAGCGGCAGCACACAGGAAGAGCCGTCCCGTATAGTATCTAATCGCGATTTTCATCAGAATGAGACAATGGCAGGAAAAAATCCGAATATCATTCTCATTATGAATGAAAGTCTGGCAGATTACTCGCTGATTGGAGATGTGAATTTCAACCGTGACCCGTTGGAATTTATGCACAGTCTGAGGGAGGATACCATTTATGGGAAAGATTATGTATCAATTTACGGTGCGGGTACCAGTAACTCCGAATTTGAAGCGATGACGGGAAATACTATGAAGTTTTTCCCCAGTGGTTGTAATGTTTATCAGCAGTTTATGCATGATTCTACATTTGCACTGCCGGCTTACCTGAAAAATATGGGATATCGTTGCGAGGCAATCCATCCCAGCAGCGGTGCAAACTGGAACCGTATCGCCTCCTATGAAAGTATGGGATTTGATGAGTTCATTACGATAGATGATTTTAAAAATCCGGAATATGTACGCTACATCAGTGACAAGGAAAGTTATAAAAAAGTAATAGAGCGTTATGAAAACAAAAAAGATGGCGAGCCGTTGTATGTGTTTGATATGACGATTCAAAATCATGGTGGATATCTGACCAACACGAACTGGAAAAATCCGGTATATCCGGAAGGAAGCCATCTGGCGGAGACGAAAGAATTTTTGTCAGCAACCAAAGTATCGGATGATGCATTTAAATATCTGGTAAGCTATTTCAAAACGCAGGATGAACCGACTATCATCTGTATGTTTGGTGACCATCATCCGTCTATTGAGGTAGAATTTTATGAGATGTTACTGGGCAAAAAACAGAGCGACTGGGAGTTGGATGATATCCAGAAACGTTTTGCCACACCGTTTATCATCTGGGCAAACTATGACATTGAGGAAGCGCAGGATGTGGTTATCAGCAATAACTATCTGGAAAACATGCTGTTGAAACAGGCAGGTGTGGAATTGCCGCTATATAACCAATATATTGAAAAAATATCAAACGACATTCCGGCTATGAATGTAAATGGTTACATGGATTTAACCGGAGAATGGCATAATTATGAGAAAAAGACATCCGACAAAGTAAAAGAATTGTTGCATAATTATGAACTGTTGCAGTATGGGTATTATAGCGATTCGGACAAGGAAGTTATGGCAGAAATATTCCGCTGGAACGGTAATTAAATACACAGAAATGGGGGAATCCATGAAAAAAATAAAGTTTATTCACAGGAAACAAATTATTTGCGTTCTTTGTATTTGTGCGCTGTCTGTCGGTCTGTTTTCCGGCTGCTCGAAAAAGAATTCCGGCAACGAACAGGCAGCCGCACCGGAAGCCACGGCAAAAATTCTCGTCAGCGAGGAAAGTTCGGACTCTAATTTGGGGAAATGGGCAAGAGCAATGGGCTCTGTATTGATTTCCCTGAATGAGGGGAATGTATATTATTTTGGTGGATATGAGCACACAGAGGGGAACCAGAAAGCTGCAGCGAATATTTTGCAGCAGAGCTGGAATATTTCTGACAGGACACAACTCATCACCGAAATGTATACACTGTTAAAGACAGGAGCCAGAGCGAGTTACCGCAAAGAGGCAAAGGAAATGAATTCCATGTCCGCAAAGAAGCTTCGCACGGCGATGAAACAACTTTCCGGTGAACTGAAAATACACTATGAAATGGTACAATATAATTGGGAAACATGGCAGAAACGCGGACTTTTAGCATGGGATATGTGCCGGATTTCCCATTTGGCACAGTGGGGATATGTGGCAGGTTATCTGGACATTGAGGAAGCACAGGCGGTCATAGAGCCGGCGGCAAAAAAACTGAAAGAAAATTTCACATCCTGGGATGAGGTTCAGAAAAACTGGTTAGATGGTTATGCTCTTTATGCATCCATTGATGCTACGGCAAGTACGGGCACGGATTATGAAGCTCGTCAGAAACAATACGAAGAATTGAAAGAAAAAGATGTTGCAAGGACAGAAGAAATATTGTATGATGACAGTTTGTTTTCCGGGGAGATTCTTCCTTTAGTCGGCATTACGGCAGAGAATATATGGCAGGAGGTGACATCTGCAAAAGAAGAGACGAAGCAAACGATAAATTCCAAAGATGACAAGTCAAAAGACAGCTCTGACAAAAAGGATGATACCGATAAGGACACATCTGACAGCAAATCAAATGATTCGTCGGATGATAAGAATCAAGAAAATAAAGATTCTTCAAAAAATTGAACACGACAATACACAACAAAAGAAAAGGAGTTTTTGGATTGATTATATATCTTATCAGGCACGGAAGGCAGAGCAGTTCTGCCTGCAATGTTGACGTACCGTTGGCAGAAGCCGGAAAACAACAGGCAGCACTGCTTGGAAAGCGTATGGCAAATTACCCCGTAGATGCATTATATTGCAGTAATCTTATGCGGGCAGAGGAAACGGCAAAAATTGCCTTTTGGGACAGACCGGAACTGGTTGACTGTATACAGATTCGCCCCGGTCTGGCGGAGATGGATTTCGGAAGTCTCACGGGGATGCCGGATCCGAAAGTAAAACAATTTTATGCGGATTATTATGAAGAGCAACACGAATTATTTTCAAAAAACGGTCCTGCCACAGGATCGGCTTTAGACGAAGTAAACACCTTCGTAGGTAAATTCTTTGTTCCTCCGAAGGAGATGAGTTATCCTGAGGGGGAAAATTGCGCCCAGGTGATGAAAAGATTGATGCCGGTGGTGCAGGAATGGATTCACAGCGGGAAGGAACATATTGCCGTTGTATGTCATGGTGGAGTGATTCGAGTGCTTCTCAGCGCACTGTTTGGAGGCGACTTTGCGAAACGCCTGCAGTTTGGAACTTCTCTGGAAAACTGCAGCATAACTCAGATTCATTATGATGAAACGTTAAACGGGTTTTATCTGGATCGATTTAACGATGCCGCACATCTGGAAGGGCATCCGGAGTTGTCGCGTGGTGTATGGAAGGAAAATCAGCGTTTTTGATTAATCTGAAAAAGGTGGCGGAATGGAGAGTACAATGTGTCGATTTATTTTAGCGTCAGGTTCTCCCAGGAGACGGGAACTTTTAAATCAGATTGGGATTTCTCATGAAGTGATTCCCAGTGATGTGGATGAGTCCATGACGGAAACGGAGCCTGCACAGGTAGTGGAAGAATTGTCCCGAAGGAAGGCGCTGGACGTTGCCGGAAAAATACAGGCTCAAACTCAGACAATCATTCTTGGTGCAGATACCGTGGTGACTCTGGACGGGGAAATTCTAGGAAAACCGACGGATACGGAAAAAGCTTTTGAGATGCTGCATTCCTTGCAGGGACGAAAACATACCGTATACACAGGTGTCACCATCGTTTCCGTGAAAGGGAATGATAGACAGGTACATACATTCCATGAGTCTACAGCGGTAGAAATATATCCCATGAATGAGAATGAAATTCGGGCATACATTGCCACGAAAGATCCTATGGATAAGGCTGGGGCGTATGGTATTCAGGGAGCCTTTGCAGCTTATATTCGCGGGATTGCGGGAGATTACTATACAGTAGTGGGGTTGCCTGTGGGAAGACTGGCTCAGGAATTAAAAACGCTTCGATATCTGTGAGGATATCGAAGCGTTTTTCCGACTTTAGGGAATTTTATATGATAAAAGTATTTATCTTATCCGTTTTTACTTCTCATTTAGTTTCACAAAAGGACCGGATTTCATGGCACGCACCTTAGAGGACAGACCAAACAGGTTGATGAATCCTTCTGCATCAACATGATTATAAAGCTCTCCGGTAGTGAAAGAAGCAATATCCTCATCGTAAATGGAATGCGGAGAAGAGGTACCCATTTTGATAATGTTTCCCTTATAAAGTTTGAACTTCACTTCACCGGTTACATATTGCTGTGTAGATTCAATGAATGCCTGCACAGCCTCGCGGAGAGGAGTAAACCATTTTCCTTCGTATACAATATCTGCAAATTTATTTCCCATATCTTTTTTCGCCGTATAAGTGTCACGGTCAAGGATCAGTTCCTCAAGCTGCTGATGTGCTTCCATGAGAATGGTTCCACCCGGTGTCTCATATACGCCACGGGACTTCATACCAACCACCCGGTTTTCCACAATGTCAACGATACCGATTCCGTGCTTACCGCCCAGCGCATTCAGTGTACGGATAATGTCAGCCACTTTCATTTCCTTGCCGTTTACAGATTTCGGAACACCTTTTTCAAAAGTCATAGTGACAATTTCGCCATCCTCCGGAGCTTTTTCCGGAGTGGTTCCCAAAACGAGAAGATGATCAAAGTTTGGTGCATTTGCAGGGTCTTCTAATTCCAGTCCTTCATGACTGATGTGCCACAGGTTGCGGTCACGGCTGTAACTGTTATCTGCGGAAAACGGAAGATCGATTCCGTGCTCACGGCAGTATGCAATCTCAGACTCTCTGGAATCCAATGTCCAGTTAGGATCTCTCCATGCTGCAATAATGCGGAGGTCAGGAGCCAATGCTTTGATACCTAACTCAAAACGCACCTGATCATTTCCCTTGCCGGTAGCACCATGGCAGATAGCAGTAGCACCCTCGATGCGTGCAATCTCCACCAGTCTCTTGGCAATCAGAGGACGAGCCATAGAAGTTCCCAATAAATATTTATTCTCATAAATGGCATTTGCCTGTACACATGGCACTACATAGTCATCACAAAACTCATCAATGACATCCTCAATATATAATTTTGCAGCACCGCAGGATTTTGCGCGCTCCTCCAACCCATCCAGTTCGCTTTCCTGTCCCACATCAATGCAGACACAAACCACTTCATAATCGTAATTTTCCTTCAGCCAGGGGATGATTGCCGTCGTGTCCAATCCACCTGAATAGGCAAGGATTACTTTTTCTTTCATATTTTTCCTCCATTCCGCCGCTGTCACGGCATTTAGTCTTTTGCTGCCTATAGTATAAACACAAACTCTGCGTAATGCAAATGTTTTCTTAATAATAAAATTCTTCTCGGACGCAGATGGGACAGGCTAATTCCCACAGAGGGACGCTCCCGCTTGGAGAAGCTACTCAGATGCATAAAAGAGCACAATACGCTCTTTAAGCATCAGCGAGCTTCAGCACCCTCTTGCGGAAATTAGCCTGCCCTATCTGCTGTCTTTGTATTGCCTCGTGTTTTATAATGCATTTTCTTGTTTTGCCAGTGTTTATATACTCATGCAATATTTATCTTTTGCTGCTATCGCTCGATAATTCTAAAAGCTGACATTGATTTACTAATATTTTTATACATAAGTATCCGCAAAACAAAAAACTCAAACAGAGTATTTTGATATAATAAACGCAAAAGCGGCGTTTATCTTGTGAGAACTTCGTTCTCAATAT
>JAFLTA010000045.1:0-10001 GCA_022510685.1 Lachnospiraceae bacterium
CTTTAGAATTTTCAGGGTTGTTTTACTATTTAGTTATCAAGTTTCTGTGCTGACTCTTACTGCGTCAGCGTATTACATCATAGCACAGATGGTTCCCCCTTGTCAACTGCTTTTTGGGACTTTTTGTCAATTAACTTCCATATTATTTTCACCTCATTGGAAAATCACCCCTGAACGCTGAAGCGTTATTTGCATATTGTTTCCTTCTAGGCGGATTTCTCTTTCATCTGGCATGGGAGACAAAGAGCCAATATGTATTTCTTCTCATACCCACGGCAGCAATGTCTACCCAGCGTCTCAGCGAATATTTTACGAAAATCAGAAAGCCCAAATAAATGACAGATGTTTTCACTTAATCTTTTTCACATCGTCTCCATTTGTCTCCGAAACCACATAATGCGGTCTCTTTTTTGTCTCCATATAAGTCTTGGCAATATACTGTCCCATAATTCCCAGGCAAAAAAGCTGTATCCCGCCTATGAAAAGAATAATACAAATCATGGAAGCCCAACCTGCAACCGGGTCCCCATAAAGCAACCGGCGCACCACAACAAATATCAAAGCCAAAAACGAGCACATCGTCATAAACAACCCAAAATACGATGCGACGCTGAGAGGTGTCTGTGAAAAATTAACGATGCCATCAATAGCATACTTGATTAATGACCAGAAACTCCATTTAGTATTTCCGGCTACGCGCTCCACGTTCTCATAGGAAAGCCAATAGGTGCGGAAGCCAATCCAACCGAAAATACCTTTGGAAAAACGGTTGTACTCGCCCATGGATACGATAGTGTCCACCATATCCCGCTTCATTAAGCGAAAATCTCTGGCACCGTCAACAATATCAGCATCCGAAATTTTATTAATCAATTTATAAAATTTTCTGGCAAACCAACTTCGTATTTTCGGCTCTCCCTTACGGTTTTCTCTCCAGGTTGCCACGCTGTCGTACTCTCCCGATTCCAAAATCGTCATCATCTCCGGAAGAAGTGATGGGGGATCCTGCATATCCGCATCCAAGACCGCCACGTAGTCTCCCTTCACATTGCAAAATCCCGCATACATGGCGGCTTCCTTTCCGAAATTTCTGGAAAAGGATAAATAAACGATATGTTCATCCTTTTTTGCAAGAGACTTTAAAATATCCAATGTTCCATCTGATGAACCGTCATTGATAAACAGGATTTCGTATGTTTCATCCATTTCCCGTAAAACCTTGGTAGCCTCCTCGTAAAAAAAGGGCAAAGCCTCCTGCTCATTATAACAGGGTACGATTAGTGAAAGTTTCATTTTCTCCTCCATACTGTGACTATTTGTCAGTGTACTAAAATAAAAATCCAATCGTCAGCAGAGTGTTCAAAAATCTTCTACCATTTTATCATCTATGCTTGTCATTGCAAACATCGAAGATATTTTTTGTCTTATTTTTCTTGCATGGAATCCGGGGATCAATATTTTCTATTATAGTTAGCAAACAGCATCATGAAGGTGAAATTTCTCAGCACACTCAAAGACATGACAACCGCTGCAGAAAACAAATAGCCCATGCAAAGTAAGACGATGGTTACTCCCCATTCTATAAAAATCATAATAAGTTTTTCTGTCTGTGCCGCCTTACCTCGTAGCATGATATTCCGTTCATCATGCTCCTCTAATTCTATCTCTTCGTCACTTCCTATACTTAAATAGACTACTTTTGTAGAAAAGAATATGGTCAAACCCCCAAACATAAGCGCAAATATTATACACAGCCATTTAGGTATAGACGTTCCAATCAACTCTGAACCTAATGCAGTAGTTAGTGCTATACACAACAACATAATGCAAAAGGATATTACTGCAACACTAATATATACAATATATTTTTTCACCATAATCCTCCATTCCGCCGCCATTATCAGTGGCATAAATAGTATTGCGAACATCATTTACGACAGATATATAAACCTACCTACTCCTCATAAAAAAATATCTCCTCGATTCTTTTATCAAAATACTTAGATAACTTAAACGCCAGTTCCAGTGAAGGGTTATATTTCCCTTTTTCCAATGAGATGATTGTCTGTCTTGACACACCTACTGCTTTCCCTAACGCTTCCTGACTAATATTTTTTTCCTTTCGGAAAACCTCTAACGAGTTTTTCACTGATTTCCTCCTTTATAGTTTTTTAGGTACAGTAAATCTTTTTAATGTCCACACTACATGTGTAAAGCTTACTTTACATATCATATTAGCATCCGCAGAATTACATGTCAAGTTTCTTTTACACCGAAATCCTGCATTGTAATATTTACAAAGCACAGTAAAAGGCAATGATAGCTTTTACACCATCATTGCCTTTTTATACTAATCAACAATTATTCATCGTCTTCGGTACTGGTGAAATATACCTCCTCAGACTCCGGTTCTTCTGCTATTTCTTCTCTCGTTTCCTCTGCAGCTTCTTCCTGCTCTAACAACATCCCCCGCGCTGCCAGACGCTGGCTTTCAATATATTCCTCAGCCTCCTCATCACAGTCTAACTGCACAGAACGATACCGTTTCATACCGGTACCTGCCGGAATGAGCTTACCGATAATTACGTTTTCTTTCAAACCAACTAACGGATCAACCTTTCCTTTGATTGCCGCATCCGTAAGCACCTTAGTAGTCTCCTGGAAGGAAGCTGCTGACAGGAATGAATTGGTTGCCAGTGCTGCCTTGGTAATACCAAGCATTACCTGCTTGCCCTCCGGCGGCTCTTTACCGTCTGCTGTCAGCTTCTCTACTTCATCCTCAAAGTCCAATGCGTCCACCATAACACCCGGCAGGAACTGAGAATCTCCGTTGTTTTCAATGCGAATCTTTTTCAGCATCTGACGGACAATGACCTCGATATGCTTATCATTGATTTCCACACCCTGCAGGCGGTATACACGCTGTACTTCGCGAATCATGTAATCCTGTACGGCACGAACACCCTTAATTTCCAATATATCATGTGGATTTACGCTACCCTCTGTCAAAGGCTCTCCCTTTTCCAACTCCTGTCCCTCTAACACTTTGATACGAGAACCGTAAGGAATCAGATACGCCTTCTGCTCACCGGTCTCTTCATTGGTAATCACTACTTCACGTTTCTTCTTCGTGTCACGAATGGAAACCGTTCCTCCGAACTCGGCAATAATGGCAAGTCCCTTCGGTTTACGTGCCTCGAATAACTCCTCAACACGAGGGAGACCCTGTGTGATATCGTCACCAGCAACACCACCCGTATGGAATGTACGCATAGTAAGCTGTGTACCCGGCTCACCGATAGACTGTGCCGCAATAATGCCAACTGCCTCACCAACCTGTACCGGCTCACCGGTTGCCATGTTGGCACCGTAACACTTGGCGCAAACGCCAATGTGTGATTTACAGGTCAGGATGTTACGAATCTTAACCTTCGCTGCATCACCGGCATCTATGATCGCTTTTGTATTTACAATGCGGGCAGCGCGCTTCGGAGTAATCATATGATTTCTCTTGACAATCAGCTCGCCCTCATCGTCGAACATATCCTCACAAGCAAATCTTCCCGTGATTCGCTCCTCCAGAGCTTCAATCAATTCCTTTCCATCCATAAATCCGGTTACATCCATACCCGGAATGGCATCACGGTCTGCACAGCAGTCAATCTCACGGATTACTAACTCCTGTGATACATCTACCAGACGACGGGTCAGATATCCGGAATCGGCTGTACGCAGAGCGGTATCGGAAAGACCCTTGCGGGCACCATGGGCAGAAATGAAGTACTCCAATACGTCCAGGCCTTCACGGAAGTTAGACTTAATCGGCAACTCAATAGTACGTCCCGACGTATCTGCCATCAGACCACGCATACCAGCCAACTGCTTAATCTGCGCCTGGGAACCACGGGCACCGGAGTCCGCCATCATAAAGATATTATTATAGCGGTCCAGTCCACTCATCAACGCCTCTGTCAACTGAGTATCTGCAGCATTCCAGGTATTGATAACCGCTTTATAACGCTCTTCTTCCGTCAACAGACCCATATTATATTTACTTGTAATTAATTCTACTGTCTTCTCAGCATCTGCGAGAATCTGTTTCTTTGCCTCCGGCACGGTCATGTCGGAAATGGATACTGTCATTGCCGCACGAGTGGAATACTTGTAACCCAACGCCTTAATGTTATCCATTGTCTCCGCTGTTCCCGTTGCACCATGGGCGGCAATACATTTCTCCAGAATCTGCTTTAACTGTTTCTTGCCTACATGGAAATCAACTTCGGGCAACAGGAAATTGTCCTTGTTAGAACGGTCTACAAATCCCATATCCTGTGGCAAAATCTCATTGAAAATGAAGCGACCTAACGTGGACTCAATGATACGGCTCTCCTCCTCACCATTCTCATTAATTCCGGTGCGACGAACCTTAATCCTGGCATGTAACGTTAATTCTCCATTTTCATATGCTGTAATTGCCTCATTCACACTCTTGTAGAACTTGCCCTCACCGAGAGCCCCCTGTCTCTCCTGTGTCAGATAATAAATACCCAGTACCATATCCTGAGACGGAACGGCAACCACACCACCGTCAGACGGTTTTAACAGATTGTTTGGTGACAAGAGCAGGAAACGACACTCTGCCTGCGCTTCCACAGACAACGGCAAATGCACAGCCATCTGATCTCCATCGAAGTCGGCATTAAATGCCGTACATACCAATGGATGGAGTTTTATCGCCTTTCCTTCTACAAGTGTAGGCTCAAATGCCTGAATTCCCAAACGGTGCAAAGTAGGCGCACGGTTAAGCATTACCGGATGCTCACGGATAACATCCTCGAGGACATCCCACACCTCTGCCTGCAGCTTCTCTACCATCTTCTTTGCCTGCTTAATATTATGAGCGGTACCATTTGCCACCAGCTCTTTCATAACAAACGGCTTAAACAATTCAATCGCCATCTCTTTCGGCAGACCACACTGATAAATTTTCAACTCCGGTCCTACCACGATAACGGAACGTCCGGAATAGTCAACACGTTTACCCAACAGGTTCTGACGGAAACGTCCCTGTTTACCTTTTAACATATCAGAAAGAGACTTAAGCGGTCTGTTACCCGGTCCTGTTACCGGACGACCACGACGTCCGTTATCAATCAAGGCATCCACAGCCTCCTGAAGCATTCTCTTTTCGTTGCGCACGATGATATCCGGCGCACCCAGCTCCAACAGTCTCTTTAAACGGTTATTACGGTTAATGATACGACGATATAAATCATTCATATCGGATGTTGCAAAACGTCCACCATCCAACTGAACCATAGGACGGATATCCGGCGGAATCACCGGAATTACCGTAAGAATCATCCACTCCGGCTTATTTTCAGACTCACGGAATGCCTCAATGACTTCCAGTCTCTTCACTATACGGGCACGCTTCTGTCCGGAAGAATTGCGCAACTCCTCCTTCAGAGCCAAAGATTCTTCCTCCAAGTCGATACTCATCAGAAGTTCCATAATAGATTCCGCACCCATACCGGCACGAAATTCGTTTCCGTAATTTTTTCTTGCCTCCTGAAATTCTGCCTCAGACAAAATCTGCTTTTGCTGCAACGGAACACCGTCCTGTACTTCCAGCACGATGTAAGAAGCGAAATACAATACCTTCTCCAAATTTCTCGGAGAAACATCTAAAATCAATCCCATACGGCTGGGAATTCCCTTAAAATACCAGATGTGGGAAACCGGTGCGGCAAGCTCGATATGACCCATGCGCTCACGGCGCACATTAGCCTTTGTTACCTCTACACCACAACGGTCGCAGACAACGCCCTTATAACGAATCTTTTTGTACTTACCACAATGACACTCCCAGTCTTTGCTCGGTCCAAAAATTTTCTCACAGAAAAGACCATCCTTCTCCGGTTTCAGCGTTCTGTAGTTAATCGTCTCCGGCTTTTTTACTTCACCCCGTGACCACTCACGAATTTTCTCCGGGGAAGCCAGACCAATCTTGATTGCATCATATATAATATTATTTTCTTCCCTTACATTACTTTCTGCCATAGTAATCCTCCATCTGCCCCCTCAGGGCTGCTTTATACAATCAATCTCTGTCTCTATGCTAAACTAATGTGGGTTCTTCATCGAAGTCTGCAGCAAACTCTGCTTCCTCCAATTCCTCTGCTGTTCCCTCCGTATAACCGGCAGCCTCAAAGGATTCACCACTGCTGAACGCAAAATCAGCACTGCCATCAATCAATGGTGTGATATCCTCTCCGCTCTCACTTTCGTCCACATTCTCTCCCATGATGACCTCCTCACCATGTTCGTCCAAAACAGTGACATCCAGCGCCAGAGCCTGCAGTTCCTTAAGCATAACCTTAAAGGACTCCGGAATACCCGGATCAGAAATGTTATCACCTTTGACAATTGCCTCGTAGGTCTTTACACGACCCACAACGTCATCGGACTTAACAGTCAAAATCTCCTGCAAGGTGTATGCAGCACCATATGCCTCTAATGCCCATACCTCCATCTCTCCGAAACGCTGACCACCGAACTGTGCTTTACCACCGAGAGGCTGCTGTGTTACCAGAGAGTACGGACCGGTAGAACGTGCATGAATCTTATCGTCTACCAAGTGGTGGAGTTTCAGATAATGCATGAAACCAACCGTTACGGCACCATCAAAATACTCACCGGTACGACCGTCACGCAGATGTACCTTTCCATCACGGTTAATAGGAACACCTTCCCATTGCTTACGATACTCCTGATTCTCAACAAGATAACTAAGTACCTCCGGAGCCAGCACACCCTTGTACTTATCCTCAAACGGTGTAATATCCTTTAAGCGCGCAGCCTCCTCCTCATCATCGGCTGCTTTCGCCTCTTTTATCATTTCTTTCTTCTCTGCCTTGTTTAACGGAGTATTGACATAATCGTTTGCCAATTCCAACGTGTCCATAATATCGTACTCGTTTGCACCGTCAAATACCGGTGTGGCAACATTAAAGCCAAGCACTTTGGCAGCGAGACTCAAGTGAATCTCCAATACCTGACCAATGTTCATACGAGAAGGCACACCCAGCGGATTCAGTACGATATCCAACGGACGACCATTCGGCAGGAACGGCATATCCTCTACCGGTAAAATACGGGAAACGACACCCTTGTTACCGTGACGACCTGCCATCTTATCGCCCACCTGAATCTTACGTTTCTGAGCAATATAGATGCGGACGGATTTATTCACTCCCGGAGGAAGTTCATCCCCGTTTTCCCTCGTAAACACTTTCGCATCTACGATAATACCAAACTCTCCATGAGGCACCTTCAAAGAGGTGTCACGTACTTCTCTTGCTTTCTCACCAAAAATAGCGCGAAGCAATCTCTCCTCAGCAGTAAGCTCTGTCTCTCCCTTTGGAGTTACTTTACCAACCAAAATATCGCCGGCACGTACCTCTGCACCAATACGGATAACACCGTTCTCATCCAAATCTTTCAGTGCATCATCGCCTACTCCCGGTACGTCGCGGGTAATTTCCTCGTCGCCCAGCTTCGTGTCACGAGCTTCTGCCTCGTATTCGTTAATATGAACGGATGTGTAAATATCATCCTGTACCAATCTCTCACTGAGAAGTACAGCATCCTCGTAGTTGTAACCTTCCCATGTCATGAAACCAATCAAAGGATTCTTTCCAAGGGCAATTTCTCCGCCACAAGTAGACGGACCATCCGCAATAACCTGTCCAGCCTTGACCTCATCCCCCTTGTCAACAATCGGACGATGGTTCATACTGGTTCCCTGGTTACTGCGCTGGAACTTCGTCAGCTTATATACTTTTTCTCCGGATTTCGATTTAATCACAATCTCATTGGATGCAGAACGGGTAACAACACCCGCCTCCTCTGCAATGACACAGTTACCGGAATCTACTGCAGCCTTCATTTCCATACCGGTACCAACAGCCGGCGCCTCTGTCACCAGAAGTGGTACTGCCTGACGCTGCATGTTGGAACCCATCAAGGCACGGTTTGCGTCATCATTCTCCAGGAACGGAATCATGGCAGTTGCCACAGAAAATACCATCTTAGGAGATACGTCCATCAAATCTACTTTTGATTTTTCAAATTCGGAAGTCTCCTCACGGAAACGACCGGAAACACTTCTACGGACAAAATGTCCCTCGTCATCTAATTCTTCATTCGCCTGTGCAACGACGAAACGATCTTCCTCATCGGCAGAAAGGTAAACTACCTCATCTGTTACTCGTGGATTTTCCGGATCACTCTTGTCCAGTTTACGATAAGGAGCCTCTATAAATCCATATTCATTAATGCGGGCATAGGAAGCCAGTGAGTTGATCAAACCGATATTCGGTCCTTCCGGAGTCTCTACCGGACACATGCGACCATAGTGGGTGTAGTGTACATCACGGACCTCAAATCCTGCACGGTCTCTGGACAAACCACCGGGACCCAATGCGGAAAGACGTCTCTTGTGAGTCAGTTCGGACAACGGATTGTTCTGGTCCATGAACTGAGACAACTGAGAACTTCCGAAAAATTCTTTTACTGCCGCAGTCACAGGTTTAATATTTATCAGAGACTGTGCTGTAATCGTCGTAATATCCTGCGTAGACATACGCTCACGAACTACACGCTCCATACGGGACAGTCCGATACGATACTGGTTCTGTAATAGCTCACCTACAGCACGAATACGACGGTTACCCAAATGGTCAATATCGTCATCATTTCCCATACCGTACTCTAAATGCATATTGTAATTGACGGAAGCAAAAATATCTTCCTTCGTAATATGCTTCGGCACCAAACGGCTCACGTTAGCGGCAACCGCAGATTTGATTGCCTCCACATCGCCGTCATTTTCCTCTAAAATTTCACGGAGTACCGGATAGTAAACATTTTCGGTAATTCCCAAATCCCGCGGATTCACTCCGTCAATGTACTCCCTCAAATCTACCGTCATATTGGAGAGGACCTTCGTAACATGCTCCTCCAACTCCACCATTACAAATGGAACTGCGGCATTCTGCATCTCGATAGCCAATTCCTCTGTAACCAGAGTACCGGCTTCGTAAATCTCGCCCGTAGTCGGTGCAGTCACATCCTCCACCAACTTACAGCCGACAATTCGATTTTTAAAATGTAATTTCTTATTATATTTATAACGTCCAACCTTCGCTAAATCATAGCGCTTCGGGTCAAAGAACATACCATTTAACAGGTTCTCTGCACTGTCAACTGACAAAGGCTCACCTGGACGAAGCTTTTTATATAATTCTAACAGACCGTCCTTGTAATTGTCTGTGGTATCCTTTTCGATACTTGCCAGAATCTTTGGCTCGTCACCAAACATTTCCTTAATCTGCTCATTGGTACCAAGCCCCAATGCACGTAGGAATACGGTAATCGGAACCTTTCTATTTCTATCTACGCGGACAGAGAATACATCATTGGAGTCTGTCTCGTACTCCAGCCATGCACCACGATTGGGAATCACAGTCGCAGAATACAACTCTTTACCTACTTTATCGTGTCCGATTGCATAGTAGATACCCGGAGAACGCACCAACTGGCTAACGATAACACGCTCTGCACCATTGATGATAAACGTACCCGTTGCAGTCATTAACGGCAAATCTCCCATGAAGATTTCGTGTTCCTTAATCTCCTCCGTCTCCTTATTATGAAGGCGGACACGTACTTTTAAAGGTGCAGCATACGTAGCATCACGCTCTCTGCACTGGTCAATGTCGTACTTTTTCTCATCCTTACAGAGTTCAAAATCTACAAACTCCAGGCTAAGATGTCCTCCGAAATCAGCAATTGGGGAAATATCCTGAAATACTTCCTTGAGACCTTCGTTCAAAAACCACTGATAAGAATTAGTCTGAACCTCAATAAGGTTAGGCATTTCCAGGACTTCCTGCTGACGTGAATAACTCATTCTCACGCCATTGCCTACATTTACC
>JAFLTA010000045.1:10101-19802 GCA_022510685.1 Lachnospiraceae bacterium
CAGGACTTCCTGCTGACGTGAATAACTCATTCTCACGCCATTGCCTACATTTACCAGATGCATTCTGTTCTTCTCCATCGACATTTCACTCCTTATTTTTATAGAGTCCTACGGGCTGCGTTTATTATAACGAAAGTACAAAGTCAAGCTCTGAGGGCGTTTCCTGCACTTTCATCATAATTAATTGGAGGAAGAAAGGAAAAAAGCTTTTCTTTTCTTCTGAACTATGCTATAATTATTATGCATGAACCCAATAGACTGGTCAGCCACAATAGTGCATTGTTCATCTTACCACCAAACGGACAAGATGTCAAGCACCTTTTTTACTTTATAGGGAACATTTCCTATTATAATAAGTTCAGAACCTAATGAAAGGAAACTATATAACTATGAAACATATCTTAGACGTTACAAAACTGGTGCAGCAAATGACTGTAGAAGAAAAGGCAAGCCTGTGTTCCGGTGCTGATTTCTGGCACACTAAGGCGGTTGAGCGTCTGAACATTCCTGACGTCATGGTATCGGACGGGCCTCACGGACTCCGTAAACAGGAAAATCTCACTGACCACATGGGCGTAGCAGAAAGCGTAAAAGCAATCGGCTTTCCTACTGCTTCTGCAATGGCTTGCTCCTTTGACAGGGAGCTGCTCTATCAAGTAGGGGACGCTTTGGGTGAGGAATGTGTCGCAGAGGATATTGCAGTTCTCCTGGGTCCGGGAGTCAACATGAAACGCTCCCCTCTCTGCGGACGCAACTTTGAGTATTATTCGGAAGACCCCGTAGTTGCAGGTGAACTTGCCACTGCTTTTGTAAATGGTGTACAAAGCCATGGCGTGGGTACCAGCTTGAAACACTTTGCAGCAAATAATCAAGAATGGCGTCGCATGAGTATTAGCGCGGAAATTGACGAACGAACTTTACGGGAAATCTATTTATCCGCCTTCGAAACAGTTGTGAAAAAAGCAAAGCCATGGACCATCATGTGCAGTTACAACCGCATTAACGGTGTATACTCCTGCGAAAATGACTGGCTGCTGAATAAAGTGCTCCGCGAAGAATGGGGCTTTGACGGACTGGTAATGACCGACTGGGGTGCTATGGATGAGCGCGTGCCATCCCTCATGGCAGGATTGGATTTGGAGATGCCGGACAGTCACGGCGAAACAGACAAGCTGATTGTGCAGGCAGTGCAGGAGGGTAAATTAAAGGAAGAAATTCTGGACACAGCCGTAACTCGTATTCTGGAATTGGTGGAGCGCTATCTCGTCACTAAGTCTGAAACGGACACTTCCTCATGGAAGCATCCTCTCCCATCCAGTACAGAACGTAATTATAATGTAGAAACTCACCATACATTGGCACGGAAAACTGCGGAAGAATCTGCAGTATTACTGAAAAACGATGGCATATTGCCATTGCAAAAAGGACAAAAAATTGCTTTCATCGGTGAATTCGCAAAAGAGCCCCGCATACAGGGCGGTGGCTCCAGCCACATTAACAATACCCGTATAGAAAGTGCTCTGGACGCTGCCGGTGATAGCGTGTCCTATGCACAAGGTTTTTCTACAGTTGTAGACAGAACGGATGAAGCACTGCTGAATGAAGCTGTAGAGCTGGCGAAAAACAGCGATGTCGCTGTAATTTTTGCCGGACTGCCGGATTCTTTTGAGAGTGAAGGTTTTGACCGCACCCATTTGGATATGCCACAGTGTCAAAACGAATTAATTGAAAAGATTTCTGAGGTGCAGCCGAATACGGTAGTGGTTTTACACAACGGTTCACCTATTTTAATGCCATGGTTAGATCAGGTAAAGGGTGTGTTGGAAATGTATCTGGCAGGGCAGGCAAGCGGTGCTGCAGCTGTAAATCTGTTGTTTGGCGACGCAAATCCCTCCGGCAAACTGGCAGAGACATTCCCTCTCCGCCTGGAGGATAATCCGTCTTATTTGAACTTCCCCGGCAATCGGGAAAAAGTATGCTATCAGGAAGGCATCTTCATCGGATATCGCTATTATGATAAGAAAAAAATGGATGTGCTCTTTCCATTTGGTTATGGTCTAAGCTACACTACCTTTGACTATAGCAATTTATTGGTCACTGCTAACGGAAAGGATGTATCCCAAATTACAGACACAAAGGATACGGATGAAATTGTAGTATCTGTAGATATTACTAACACGGGCAAGGTTGCCGGAGCGGAGATTGTACAGCTGTACATCGAGAATCCGGATTCCTATGAAATCCGTTCGGAAAAAGAACTTCGGAATTTTGCAAAAGTTTTCCTGCAGCCGGGAGAGAAAAAGACGGTGACGTTTACATTGACGCAGCGTGATTTTTCCTATTATGAAACACGAATCCATGACTGGTATGTACAAAGCGGGGATTATACTGTACTTATCGGGGCATCTTCCCGTGACATTAAGCTGCGACAAACTATGACAATTATCGGCACAAAAACGATTCCTTTCCACGCAGACAACACCACTACCTGTGAGGATGTGGAGTTGTTTGCCAAGGATGTCACACCGTTAAATGAAATGTTGGAAAAGAGCGGTTTCGCAGAAGCTACAGAAAATACGGGAGATGATTCCCTGGGCGGTGGTACAGCGGAAATGATGCGGGCAATGTTTACCGGCACACCGTTGCACTCTATTCTTTCCTTCAGCGGGGAGGAATTAACTTATGAAGATATTCAGGAGACTATCAGGAAGTTGAATGAGGGTAACTAAGCCAAGGCATTTGGATGCGGCTCATCAATCCCATTAAACAAATACAGGGGAACTGACAACTATTTTGTCAATTCCCCTGTTTATTTTTGAAAAACAATTTAGAAATTCCTGCCGTTCCATCCCCAATCGGCAATTCCCTGATAAGAAACGTAAATATTCTCTGCAGGAATCCCCAGTTCATCGTCTAGTATTTTGCTAATTTTACCGGTCATCTCGTCACACTGGTCCGAACGCACCTGTCCCAAAGCACGAACAGAAACAAATGCGCCTTTGTCCAGCTTTTTGCCTCCCAGATACAGGCTGTACTCGTCCTCAAAACCTACCATCAAGTATCCTTCCGTCTTTCCCATTGTGGTAATCGCCTGTCCGAGCTTTTGCTTAATGCTCTCCTCTTTGTCCGGTGTCAATGCTACTGTTACTTTTGAATCAATAAATGGCATGTCTTTTCTCCTTTCTCATAAAATGCCGAAATGCTACATCCCTCCCTCTAAAACATGGTTTCATTATAGCGGCATTCAGCAAAATGTCAACTTAGCATGATGACGGTTATCACTTACATTTTACCTTCTTAGCTTTGCTCCATGAACCATAATATTTCTTGCCGTCAATCGTCTTGTATGCACGAATCCGAACATAATATTTCTTTTTCTTAGTGAGCTTAGAAATCTTTTTCGATGTCGTTGATTTCTTCGTAATCGTTACAGATTTCTTGCCGCTTTTAAACTTAGAATTCTTAGCATACTGAATCTGGTATCCGGTCGCCTGGGCATCTTTTTTCCAACTCGCTTTAATCTGCTTTGTCTTCGGTGAGGTCAGTTTCAGTATCGACATCTTTTTCGGAACAATGATAAATGTCTTTTGAATCGTTCCCTTATAAGCATTTATGCCTTCTATTTTCACCTTTGCCTTTCCGGTATTCACATTACCAGCATACGACACTTTATAATCCGTATTCATTTTAAGTTTTTTATTATCCAAGGTCACTGTTACTGCCGGTGTCCATGCCTTGCCGTTAAATGCATAGCTTGACTTAATACCACTTACTTTTGCAGATGAAATACTTTTACGTACAGCATCATCTTTGTCATTGGTATCACCGCTTATAGAGCCGCTCTGACTTCCACCGCCATTGCCGCTCTGGCTATCACCGCCCTGACTTCCATTACCATCTCCGTCATCAATTACGTATTTAATATAATTTTTCTTAGCATATTCTATTGCATAAGAATCCTTAGGTGCATAAATAGTCGCACGCGTCACATGACTTTCATCAAAAGCGGAATAATATCCTGTCCATAAAAAGTCATCGCCTATTTTCGTAACGCTTGCCGGAATCGTTATTTTTGATAAATTATCACACTCATAAAAAGCTTTATCTCCAATGCTCTTTAAGCCCGGTTTTATCTCCACCTCTGTAAGACTGTCGAAATTCACAAAAGCATTTTCCGGTATACCGGTTATGCCCTCCTCTATGACAATCTTGCCTACCTTATCCCGAATCGGTTTCCATGCATTATCATTGGAGGAATAATAAAACCCACCGGATACATAAGATACAGGACGTCTGTAATGAGCCTGTGTATCTACAGATATGTCACCGGTTCCTGATATGGTAAGCACATCATCGACCAATTCCCATGTCGCATTCTCCCCGGCTACACGATACACCTTTTTACCGAATCCACCGGTTGCCGCATCTATCGTGTAGAAATTTACCATATTGGCGTTTGATGCATAGTATACGATTTTCCCGCCACTCACAATAGGCTGGCATTCAGAGATTGGTGCTGCAGCCGTAAATTCTTTACTTACTGCATCTCCATTTCCATCTATAAACAGATAATGAAGAATACTTTCTGATAAACCATCCTCTGTACTTGCAGTCCGGCTCGCGCCGTATTCTTCCCATGAAACCATGAAACGGTCATCATTAATCTTTGTAATTTTTGTTCCCAAAAAACACTGTCCTTCGCCACTGTAATCGGTGAGCCATTTTACCGTTGTAGCACTTTCGGAAAAATCCGACATGGGAGTGACAGTAAGATAAATATTGTGTGCCGTATCTGAAGAAATATTATCATACTCTGACTGGTCTATGGACGTGCCGAGACACAGTACGTTGTCAGAAGATAATGCCATGCCATCCACACTGGCATAACAGGCAATTGCCCATGCGGAAGTAGGATTTCCACCATATTTCAAAACAGGTATCGATGTGCTTTTCAAAGTCTCTGCATTGTATTTTGAAAGTTTTGTATATCTTGAACCCTCACTTTGCTCTAACACGTATAAGTCGGAATCTTTACCAGCAATATACTGGGCAAATGAATGCCACAAATCACAATCCACTATACTGCCGCTCATAGATGCCTCATCTACAGCCACCATTAAGAAACCCTGATGTCCCTGATTATAATTAGGGTCAACATAGCCTTCATGTCCTGTGACAATATATAAAGTCCCGTCATATTCAGCCATCTCCACACATCCGTAATCAAACGGATAGCGCACCTCTCCTCCAAAAAGGCTCGGGTCGCTTGTAATATTGGCTGCAGCCACTTTATTCCAATCCGTGTCATACTGAATGACACGAATCACTTCAGCCGTATCACTCTCATCTGTGTTACTTTGTCCTTCAACTATGTAGTACGCATCGGAGCCGGCATAAAAACCACCCCATATATCCAATTCCATAGCAACGGATTTTTTGCTCAGAATGCCAAAACTATCGTCGTAATATTCGATATTTATTTGTTGCCCATCATAAAACACTCTCATATATCCATTATCTGTAGCTACAAGCTTTGAAAAACTCCTTAATCCTATGCTCAGATTATCCGACGCAGCCGGTATGATATCAGCGGCTGCTTTTGCGGGACACGCCGGATGTCCCAGTAATGAAACAAAACAACAGATAGCAAGTAAACATGTCATTCTTTTTATAATTTTTTTCATAGTATCTTCCTCTCTATTTTTTATGAGTCCTAACATGACAAATATATCAACAACTTAATATTCGTCACACTAACAATTCAAAGCATATATAGTGTATCATATATCCCTGTGATTTCCTATAGCAATTTTTGTATTTCCGGTTTATTCCGATCAGGTTATAATATGATGTCGGGGTCAAAATATTGCTGTGTTTTTTTATGAAAATGTGGTATGCTAAAAAAAAGCAATGCGGAAGGAATGATAAAATGGGTAAATGCTTTTATTGTAAAGGAAACATGGTTGATGGTTTCAGTAATTATATGGTGGATTTGGATGGACATTTCATCATTATCCGGAATGTACCGTGTCACAAGTGCAGTCAATGTGGAGAGGTTTCATATAACGGAGAAGTGGTAGCGAGACTTGAAGAAATCGTGGCAAAGTTAAAAGAAACATTGACTGAGATAGCGATTGTGGAATATGTTGCATAATCACTGCGCAGAAAGGAACATTGGGAATTCCTCAAAATCAATCAAAGATTTTTATACAGCATAAAGAACGTGGATGCTATTTCTTAACATCATTTTGTTTTTCTTGTTGGTTATTTTTCAAGTATTTGAGAAATATATTTAATAGGTGCAAAAAAGAGCATTGCAAAATAGTCGGAGGCAGAGTATACTATTTATATTCTGCCTCCGTAAAATCCTAGACATTTTGCAATAAAGGTGGTAAGATATAAGTGAGGAGCAGGAGAAATTCTTTACAAAAAGAAAAGAAAGGAGAGGATATTATGGCTTTGATGACAAAACCCAGAATGAGCATTCCAATTGTAAAGGCAGATAAAAGTAAGCAATTTATACAAAAATCCAATGAGAAACGACTTACGCCGGAGATTTTAGCTCAATTTCGTAAATCCTCTCATATGTTCAAAAGAAAATAAAAGTAATAGGAAATTAGAATAATGATGAGAGAGATTGAAGATTTTAATCCGGTGGTACATGTCTTTAAGGAAAGCCATAAGAAGTATTTGGACAAATTTGAAACTGGTAATAATTATCCAGAAAAAGGGTTAGGGGACTACATCAAGAATGATGCATTGGATGATAAAGCATCAGGTGATGGAGTCTCCTATATTGTTTTACAACAGAATAAGGATGGCGAGATAGTCGATGCAATAGCGTTTTATACATTGGTTTCTTCGGTGATACCATGCATATACAATTTTAAAACGGATGAAGACGGGGCGTATGACACTCTCTTTGAAATTCCCGCTGTAAGGATTCAAATGTTTGCTTTGAATCAAAAATATCAAGATTCTCTATATGAAAAAGAACTGATTGCTTCAAGGGTTTTTAAATCAATCATCACACAAATTGATGAAATGGCAAGTGAAGTCATGGGTATTAAGGCGATTTATTTGTATACTATTCCGTCAGCCAAGAAATTTTACAAAAAAAATAATTTCTTAGAAGCGGAAAGATACATGGTAAAGCTTGCCAGTGGGGATGAAGATTGTGATTTGATGTATGCCTTTATTCGAGAGGTACATATCACCTATGAAGCAACAGATTCAAAAGAAACTATCTTAAAACGGATTTGGAAAAATTTTCGTAAAAATAAATAATTCCGTAACCTACTTATAAGGAACTACGGCATTACTTTGTGTTGTATCGAGTGTGTGATAAAAGGGTGTAAACCTTAATCATTCAATAAGGCTTTACACCCTGTTTTTATGTGCTTGTTAGTTGTTATTAAAATTCTAGTTCTGAGTAATCAATACCAAAACTTGATAATTTCACTTTTGCTACTTTAATTTGATATTCAAGTTCTTTGTTTTCGCCTGTCTCATGTGCCTTAATTCTCATTAAGTCTACATATCTATTAATAGCGATTTCTTTTTGTTCTTCTAATGTCGTTTCATCATTCATCACCTTTTCACCACCTTTCATATATAGTTATTATATTCCTCTCTAAACTTCTCACTCATCAAACATTCCATTCTCTGCAAACACCTTCAACGCCCCTATTGCCTTTTCATACTCGATAGGATGATTTTGAAAATAAGTAGCAATTATAGTCTCTTCTGCTTCGTGCATTTTCCCAGTCCAATATTGGCATCTGAAGTTCCTGACTGATATTGAATATTGTTCCATTCTTCAATTTTTTTCTCATCCCTTGGGTAAGGTCATTGGAAAATGCAATATCAATATCTTCTGAAAATCGCTCTATCACATGATGACACTTTGATAAAGATGTCCCACCTTTGAAAACGCATTCCGGTCGTTCCTCAGAAAGACATTTCAGAATTACTGTTACGTAATAATCTTTTTCTACAATTGGAACTGCAATCCCCAATTCTTCCGATGTGGATATTACAACTTCTCTAAATAGCTCCTTATCACTATGCAAATACATTATATAACCTCGTTTCATATATATTCTTATAGATTCTATCCGGATAAAGGCCAATATACTGATCTATCTCTGTTCTACGCAACCCAAGTTCTTTCACATAAGCACCTATCCTCTTTGCGGCATCAGAAATATCATCATCTACGTACAACTCTATATCTTTCAACAAATCAAGAAGTTGCAGGATACAGCAATTTTCACCAGTTATTTGTGTACGTGGTTTACGAAGTATGATTTTTTGATTCTTAACACACACCTCACGACATTTTGCACTTGCTTTATTACTGACAATTTCTATCGTGAAAGGAACTTGTGTTGTTAAGCCGAGCTGATTAGCAAATGTATATCCTGAATAATATCCATTGACTTGATTATTTCTCGATATATATTTATACCTTGCCACTTCACTTGCTGATAAAGTAGTTCCACCTTTCAATTTTGAAACACCCTTTAAATAATAAATGCCTGTATCATATCTCATAATCTGCCCACTATCACAAAGGACCTTAAACATCTGACGCAGATTAGTATCTGTCACAGGCAGTTCAATATCAGAAACAAAAATCGGCTCATTCGCTTTATAATTTTGCTGCAAATATTCTAATAACATGTACTTATCTCCTAACGCAATTTTTAGTTTATTGTCAAATTCTGTTATATATAATATAACTCACTTTGACCAATATTGTCAATATGCGTTATAATGTATTTTCATCATCTGTAAAAGTCACTATTACTTTTTGCTTTGTCTTCTTTCCTAAAAAATGTTTCAATTATAGCATGATGGCGCCATCATGCTAAACTATGTTATTTATAATAACCATAAAGTGTGTGAATTATTGTAACTTTCTTTGAGAGAGAATAAAAAATTTTTCTATTAAAAAGAAAAGGATATTCCCGAATCAGCAGGAATATCCGTTCCCTTTTTTGTTATCTGTATATCTATTCTTTGGCGTTATTGAACGCTGTTAAAAAATCATCTGCGCTTGTATAGGTGTTGCTTTTCCATACAATGCTGGTCAATCTACTGCAGCCATAAAATGCGCTACTCCCAATACTGGTCACACTGTCCGGTATCGTAATACTGGTCAGTCCACTGCAGCCAGAAAATGCATGCTCTCCGATACTGGTCACGCCATTTCCTATCGTGATGCTGGCCAGTCCACTGCAGCCAGAAAATGCCCCAGCTTCGATGCTGGTCACACTGTCTGGTATCGTAATGCTGGCCAGTCCACTGCAGCCATAAAATGCAAATCTTCCGATACTGGTCACGCCATTTCCTATCGTGATGCTGGTCAGTCCACTGCAGCCAGAAAATGCATACCTGCCGATACTGGTCACACTGTCCGGTATCGTGATGCTGGTCAGTCCACTGCAGCCAAAAAATGCATAATATTCGATACTGGTCACGCCATTTCCTATCGTAATGCTGGTCAGTCCACTGCAATCCTGAAATGCCAACTCTCCGATACTGGTCACACTGTCCGGTATCGTAATGCTGGTCAAGCTACTACAATCCTTAAATGCAGAATCTCCTATACGTATCACATCGGCTGGTATCGTCGTGTTTCTACAACCCGTAACTAAAACATTTGTGGCAGTCTCAATAATTGCATTACAATTTCC